>JAHITX010000079.1 GCA_018817425.1 Pseudomonadota bacterium | reverse complement strand
CCGTGCCGCCTATGATCACATCATCGGCGCCCAGTTTCGTGATCGCTGCCGTGCCGGCCAGGGCAGCGGTGGGGGTGGCGTCATAGACCTTGTTGGACGCGGTCAGCCCGGTGACCGCAAGATCGGCTTTCGTGATGTCCGCGGTGAGGCCGGTCTGCTGAACCAGGGTGTAGTTACCGGCATCAGTGCCGCTGATCGTGTTGCCGGTGACCGTAACGGCCTTGCCGGCGGCCACGTTCTTATCCGCAAACGCCCCGGCTGCCGTGCCGCCTATGATCACATCATCGGCGCCCAGTTTCGTGATCGCTGCCGTGCCGGCCAGGGCAGCGGTGGGGGTGGCGTCATAGACCTTGTTGGACGTAGTCAGCCCGGTGACGCTGAGCGACTTCTGATTCACCGTGAGTTCGTTGCTGCTGGCGGCATTGTTCTGGAAACCGTACCCAAAGCTTGAGCTAAGTCCGCTGCCATACGCTACATCATGGGCACCTACCGTATAGAATCCGGCACTCGATGATGTTCCTCCTACCGTCCAGCTTGCAGTTCCCGATACAGTTCCAGGTGATGTGTCTCCGTTCACGTATGCAGAGTAAGCAGCGCTAAATGCGGGCGTCGCATCGCCATAGGTTATTGCTGTGGATCCAGGAGTGACATTGACTATAGGCTGTTCTCGGTAAACCGCATAATTTCCAGTACCAAGGGCAGTTGTGTAATTTGTTGCAGACTCATCGCTGTTGTACCTGAATTTATCGCTACCAGAACCAATTGAAGTGGTTAATCCCGTACTGCCAATGACACTACCTGAAAAAAGTGTTGATCGGCCATCAACGCCCGTACTGACACTGCCGCCACTAATCAGAATGTTGCCACCAGTTGATGTCCCTGCTGCTGTGTTCTTTGCAGCATTCAGCTGTATGGCACTTGCCGTGGTATTAGAGGTGGCGATAGCACCCGACAGGGTTAAATCACCAGTTAAAGTCGCAATATCTACCGTCCCGGTGGACGTAACGGCACCAAAGCTCATGGTGTTGCTGTCAATAAGGGTGAGATTCCCGGCCGACACGACGGACGCCGTACCGCCGAAATTATTGCTGGTGTTGTTTAGAGTCACAGCATTCGTTCCTGCAGTAATACTGGTGGTTCCAGTTACAACAAGTGCTGCGCTCTGAGTGATCGCACCGTTGCTTTTAAGCAACAGATCTTCGTTAGCAGTCACCGCACCGCCTATCGCAATAGTTGAGTTGCTCTGCAGGGTAGTGTTATCTCTAAATGTTGTTGAGCCGCCTACGGTCATTGCTCCTGCTATTGCACTGCCCACTGTGACACTGGAAAAGCCATTGACAAAATTTGTGGAAAAAAATGAAGCAGGCAGGCTGAGCGTACCCGTGCCACCCGCAATGCCGATAGGCGTTCCAGACGTGATCGGCTGGATGGCCAGCGTGCCGGTTCCGCTAATCGTCGCATTACCAAGAGTGATTTTATCGGTCAAAAGGGTTATATCCCCCGCGCCAGCGGTGATGCTGCTGTTATTAAGTGCATGGAAGCCCGTCCAGGAGGTGGAAGGTGACGCCGTGCTGATCTGCACGTTTCCGCCGTTCGTGCTGATCGTCGTCGTACTGTCGATATAGGCGCCATAGCGGATGCCACTGGTAGTGGCGCCGATGTCCTGCTGGACCTGCACATCCATGACGACGTCGCCGCCGCCCGTGTCGATGGAACTTGTGCCGGTCCACAGGCCACCGGCGTGATTGCTCACATTTCCGGCATAGCTCTTGCCCTTGAACATGATTGTTCCGCCCCCGCTTGTTTGAGGAATGCCAGTGATGTAAACGCGACTATCCAGCGTGCTGTTCGTGATTGAAATGCCGTCCTGGTGGGGAGGAGATACGGTCTGGGTGTTGGTGCCCTGAGCATACCCGTTTCCGTCCACTCCGCCAATGAAACTGATAACGCCACCGTTGGTCTTGATGGTGTTGTTGTAGATGTTGATGTAACCGCCGCTGGTGGCGTCGCTATCAGACCAGAGCACCGTGTTAAGTTTTCCAGTTGAGGAACTTATACTACTACTGCTATCCAAGAGGATGTTACGGGTGGTCTTGATGGTCAGACTAGCATCATTGCCATAGGCATTCGTGATTGTTTTGCTAGCCTGCAGGGTGAAATCGGTATTGGCTGCGGTCTGGGTGAGTGTCGTTGCAGCAGCACCGACTGTGGCATTCCCGGTATAGGTCTGGGCCCCTTCAGTCGTCACAGCACCACCGTTAATGGCGATCCCACCAGTGGAAGTGACATTCAAAGAGGACAACGCTTTCTGACTTCCAACCGCCCCTGAGAAAGTCACTGTTCCAGTACCAGCATTAACAGTTAAGGGTGATGCTGCGAGATTAGCCTCAACTACTGATCCCAGTGTCGAACTACTTGTTGGGAGATCGTTCCACTGGCCTGTTAAACCGGCGCCCATTTGCAGAGCATCTTCGTTGCTTCCGGAATCATTTGGTTCACCCCCATTCCAATTAACATATTGGCTGTTATAACCGGTATATCCGGTCGCTCCGGTAGACTGAGCGGTTGTCCAGAAAGTTCGTCCATTGCCACCCTCTTCAAGCCCCTCTGGACCTGCTACCCAGCGCCAAGTCCCTTCAGTCGTGATATCCGAACCTCCCAGCCAGGATTGGGCTCCTGCTGTTGCTGCCATTACGCCTGTCATTTCAAGGGCTGATGTGACAGTTGCAAGATAGGTGCTACCAATAGCCCCACCCGGACCGCTTGCCCAATCGGTCTTAGCCGTATCCCAGGTCTTCGCTGTAGATTGGTAAGTGTAGGTGTTGCCGGAGTTGATCAAGGAACCAAACGTCACATTACCATTACTTGTGCTGATGCTTAACCCGTTGGTGTTTGAGATGAGCACTTCACCATTAAAGTCGACACTGCCTCCGGCAGTAGTGATTGATTGGGCACTGCTCCCGCTGAATATTGTACCGATTCCATCAAAGGTAAGATTTCCGCCGGCAGTGGTCAGATTACCTTGTGCTACGATACCCCCGGTACCGTTGGTGTCAGAATCAGCCGTAAACACCATTGATAACGCACCAGTGTTCGAGGCTATATTCTGCTCCAGAATGATATCACGGTATGCCTGAAGAGTCAGTGTTCGGGCGTTTCCACCGCTATAGGTGTAATCTTGTGTCCAGGTGATGTCGCCTGCTTGTGTACCTCCTGCACCTGTTCGGATTGTCACATCACCAGATCCAAGGGCTGTATTTATCAGGGTAATTCCCAGAGAAGATGAGTTCCCTGTGCTTTCAAACGGACTGGCAGCGTTTATATTTATATTACTACCACCAGCGTCTACAGAAATATTGTATGGGTCAATTAGCCACAAGCCGCCCTTGCCAGCAGGTGCTGAAACATCCGGGGCACTCCCTATGTCAAGCCAGTGTCCTGAGGTCTCAATTTGACCGCCATCTCCGCCATTGACGCCGCCTTTCGCTTCAAATCTTCCATAGGCTCGAGTAACGGAATCACTATTTTGGATATCCGACCAGGCCACCACAGTACCACCATTACCAATATCCGTTGCGTTGGCTTCAAGCAAGGCACCTTGCTCGACAATTGTACCAATTGCCTGGTGGATCGAAGGATTGCTTCCCTGCCAACTGCCACCAACAAGAACTTCACCGCCATCGGTAGCTCCTGATGCGGTCAAATGAGCTCCAGATTTGATGAGTGTCCGTTCACCGGTAACCATAATTTGACCACCAGTACTGTATGCGGAGGAAGCATCCAGGATACCGGCAACGGATGTTTGCCCGCCTTCAGCATCAAGAATGATCCGGCCTCCCTGAGCTTGCAGAGTTTTAGCTTCAATGACACCATCATTGTTCACCACTGCACTGGAGAGTATGTCCGCAGCTTTTGCCGTCAACATCACCAGGCCGCCGTCAGCTGAAATCGTGCCGCTGTTCACTGCGGCCGCATCCACAGCACCTTGATAAACGACGAAATTCACCAGTCGGTCACCGGTAAAGTCAAGCCGCACCCTGTCGCCGGCTGCCATGGCTACTGTACCTTCAGGGCTTGTCAGTTGCCCCTGGTTTTCCACATGCGGAGCGATAAATGCCACATAACCGCCGTCCGCCGTCCTGATATTTCCTTGATTCAGAACAAAACCCCCGACGCTGCGGCCTTCGAAGGTGTAATCCCCGGCCATAAAGTTTTCATTGGTCATGTTGAGGGATGAGGCCACCAGCCCGCCTACATCCACCCTGGCTGTAGGACCAAAAAGAATTCCGGAGGGGTTCAAGAGGAAAACCTGGCCGTTGGCAGATAGCTGACCGAATATTTGCGATGGCAACGTATCCTGAATGCGGTTTAAGGCCACGCTGGAGGTGGTGGGTTGCTGGAAGGACACGGAGGCGTTCTGCCCGATGTTGAACGTATTCCAGTTGGCGATCATCCGATCGGTCTGCTGGTTCACCGTCATGGCGCTCCCGGAGCTGGATATGTTACCCCGGCCTGATGTGATCTGCCCGCCGGCGGGCAGGGCAGTGGGATCGAGAGCCCACGCATGAAGGGTAACGGCCAGGACTGCCGCCATTATTACCACCACGCCGATGGCACAGCTGGAAACGTATCCCTTGCCCTTGCTCTTTTGTGTTACGGATTTCCAGATCTGTTTCGTTTCGTTCCACATCAGGCGATAGATTTCGTTCATGGTGTGTCTCCCTTCTCTAAAACCAGACCACGGCCTGAACCCAGAACCGGCCGTTGTCATCGTGATTGTCTGCGTCGTTGCCGGTCATGCTGCGACCAGGGTTGTCTCCTATCTTATGGGCATAGGATGTCTGAACGCTGTAAAGACCCGCCTTGCTGATGACAATGCCAGCACCGGCACCGGAGAGCCAGTAGTCGTTGCTGGTGGTGGCATTGGTGATGGAAGCGGCCCAGGGGTCTTTGTGCAGCTTAATATAACCTGTGTCAACAAAACCAACCAACTGAACTTTTGCCCAAGAGGGTGGGTCCGGGATATCGAAACGGGTCTCGAATGTCATGATATGGCCCTCGTCGCCGGAAGCTTCGCCTACGGGGTAAGCCCGCACACCGGTTGGACCGCCCAGGATTAATTTCTGAGAAGAATTCAGATTATTATCGGCAATCTGACCACGGACAGATCCGAAAAGGGAAACTTGCCGCGTGAGGCGTTGAAGGCGTGCTAAACTATAAGTGACGCGGACAAAATTGCCGGCACTACGAGGTCCAGATGCATCCGCTGCCTCGGCGGTAGCAAGGTCGGAGAGATCAAGATTGCCACTGTATAGGGCAAGGTTAGCGCTACTGAGACCACCTCCACCAAAGGAGTCGAAAAAACTTCCGGAAAAACCGGCGTTGCCTACCGACAGCTTCCGGTCGCTGGTGGTGGTGCCATTGGTCTCATCACTGAGCAGGATGTACTCAAATCCAAGCCCAGCCCAGACACTGGCGCTGCGGGTACGCAAAATGGGGTAGCCGAAACGGGTAGCGAAGGTGTCTGCACATCCGTTGGCGTTAAGGCTGGCAAGGTCATCCCCCAGTTCGTAATAAAGACCGGTATAGGAAAGTGACCAGGTTAGTCCGGTAGCCCCAAGAGGGAGAAAGTAGGCAGTTGTTCCTTGATACATGTGCTCAGCACCGATAACGGAAAGACTTAGCTGGTCACCAAGGCCAAAAGGGTCATTGACGGCAATCCGGCCGCTACCCCTCCAGATGCCGGTGTAACGGTCACCGTAGTTGTCACCGGATATCAAGCCGCTGATAAGAGGACCTTCCGTAACATCAATGCCAAGTCTGGTGGTCCCGGGGGTAGCGCCCCTCTCAAGTAAAGCATTGGAGGAGATACCGGGGAGATCGTTCATGAGCAGAACAGCCCGCTCAATCTCTTCCATGCGAATTGCGCTCCCTGCCTTGAGTGCTTTGCCGGCAATCCCTTCAAGAAGGCTCTGACTGACCCGTCGGGGCTTCTTGACGTTAACCCTGACCTTCCCTTCGACCTTGCCGGCGATGACGGCAATCTCTATGATACCGGCAGTGATATCCTGTTTTGGCAGATAAGCCCGGGCCAACAAGTATCCTTTCTGTTCCCGCAGATAGTTAGTAACCCGCTCTGCCAGTTTCTTAATCCCGGCAAAACCCAGTTCTTTGCCAATGCTATCGCTGATCAGGGCCTCAAGTTCGGCATCAGTGGCAAGCCCCTGGCTGCCACTGAAACAGAACCCTTTAACAAGAACCTTGGTACCTGCGTCTGGAGGCGCTCGCTCGGTCTCCTTGTCGCTATCCTGAGGCAGGCGATCAGGCAGCTGTTTGCCGGGCTGGCGCTCTTGGTTCAACAATTGCCCCGCATCTGGAGGCGCGGCAAACGAAAGCGAACCGCATATCAGGAACAAAGCAAGGATCAGTACAGTCAAAAAACGGCAATTTAGCATAAACCCCTCCTAAGAAACAATCAAAATCTCAAAAAACCAAGCCCTTATATTTGGCCCTGGTTTTCATAGCTTATTTTTTTGCAAGCCTTTCATGCTTACTCGTTTGTCCAATGATGCTTTTATTTTTATCCATTTATACTCTTATGGTTTAGATAAATAAATTATTGATTTCTTTAAGCGTGGGGTCATCTCTTTTTGTTCAATAAATGTGAATAAGTCCTCTCTGAAAATGCGGTGATGTCTCCCCACAGTTATTGCTGCTGGAATCTTTCCCGATTTAACCCACCGCCACATAGAAGATCTGCCAACAGCACAAATTTCAGCAGCCTGTGGAATTGTATAATATTTGTTTTCAATCATAGCATTAATTTATACTATTTTTTTAGTTTATTCAAAGAATTATAAAGGGACAGGCAAATTATGCTTGAAGAATTATAAAGAATTATAAAGGGACAGGCAAATTATGCTTGAAACTCCCATTGCTTGTGCTTAGCCCATCTTTGTGACCATAATTTGCAATATACCATAAAAACAATATGTTAAAGTGTTTTAAGCTTGCTTTATGGCACTACAAATTTTATCGTTTCACACAATAGTCTTCACGGTTCCTCCTGGGTAGTGTGTCAGATTTAAAGCATCATAAATAATTTGTTGCCTCTGTTCCGGCTTTGTACTTTTCCTTACATGAACCATATCCCCATTTTGGCATTTCACTGAAACCGTAATTCGATCTTGTCCGCATAATTGTTTTCTTAAATCGGACCAGCTTGAGAAGAACTATAAGGGACGAACTATAAGTACGCCAAGGAACTATAAGGGACAGGCGAATTATGCTTAACATATTAATTGCCTGTATTTTATATAAAGGCTTAATCAAAATCAGGAGAATCAGAGAATCAGGAGGATTTTATATGCCAAGAATTGCGAGAATGATCGTGCCGGATCAAAAAACCGTATATCATGTTATGTCCAGAACCGCTTTAGATGGTTATCCTTTTAATGATATTGAAAAAGACAAGCTGGTTGATATTATCAAACGTCTTAGTAAAATCTATTTTACCGATATTCTTGGATATTGCATAATGGGCAATCATTTTCATTTATTGGTTCGAATGCATACCGAAACATATCTTAATGATGAAGAAATTAAAAAGCGTTACATACTTTATTACGGTAATGATAATAATTTTTCATCAGACCATATCCCCCGCTACAGATCCAAATGGTCAAGCATTTCCGAGTTTATGCGCGAGATCAAGCAAACATTTTCAAGAAGCTATAATAAAAACCGTAACCGAAAAGGAACCTTCTGGGCAGACCGCTACAAGAGCGTGATTGTAGAAAACGGCAACACTTTGATTCATTGCCTGGCATATATTGATTTAAATCCTGTACGGGCCGGACTGGTTGAAAAGCCGGATAATTATCGCTGGAACTCAATCGGCTATCATGTGCAAACAGGCAATAAGGATTGTTTTTTATCCTGGGATTTCGGTTTAAATAAATTCGGAATCCGGGATAAAAAGAAAAGGCTTATACGCTATCGGGAATATGTTTACGAAGCAGGAGCAATTGACAGATCTGAAGAGAAAAATAAAAAAACCATCCCTGCCAATATTATAAATAAAGAAAGAAAGAAGTCATTTGAGATAAGCCGCATGGATCGTTTTATCAACCGCAGCCGATATTTTACGGATTCGGGGATAATCGGCAGTAAAGTATTTGTATCTGATCTATACCAGCGTTTTAAAGAGAATTTTAAATCCGTTAATGAAAAAATACCCAAACACATAAAAGGTCTTGATGGGATATATTCCCTTAAGCGGTTAACATAAAATCGCTTATGCTATAAATATCGCTTCTACTCCCGCATCGCAACAATTTATAAATTCACGCCCCTGCCGGGCGTACACAAAGCCCGGCAGGCACTCGGCGTGATAAGACCTCGCGCCGCTGCGTTCTAAACCGATTGCTGCCTGACTGAATAATCAGAAGTGAATCGGCTTGACAATGTTCACATATAAGTGTACTTTATACCCATGAAAACCATCTCATTTTATCGCACAGAATCTGGGAATTGCCCTTAAGGGAAATACTATTGGCAGAAAAACGAAATAATGAATTTCTTAGCAAGAGGTAAACAGATGGATGATCTGGATAAATATATAGAAAAAAGAAAGAAGAAAAGTCTTAATTTTCCACAAAATTTTGATAAAGGATATGAGCAATTTAAAATTGGTGTCCTTCTCAAGCAGGCCCGCCTTGAGGCAGGTCTTACCCAGCAAGAAGTTGCTGACATATTAAATACTAAAAAATCTGCTATTTCTCGAATCGAAAACCATGCTGAAGATATCCGTCTCTCAACCTTAGTGAATTATGCACATGCCGTCGGTAAAAACCTTCAACTCAAGGTAGCCTGATTACAGCGAACAAATTGTTACTCTCTTTCACCTATAATTCTCAATTTCGATTGCTAACCAACATTAAGGACTGGTAGGTGAAGGATAGAAAATGATAAAGTTAAAATAACTCCATAGAAGGAAAACAAGGTCAAACCTTGAACAGTGATTTATAACAGACCTGAGAAGTAATATATTTCAAAAGGCATATTAGCAAATGAACTATAAAAACCCATGGAAGACCGTCAGCACAAAAACAATCTATGAAAACCCATGGCTTCGACTACGTGAAGATGAAGTAATCCGGCCTGATGGTAAAGATGGGATTTATGGTGTAGT
The DNA here is from genome assembly GCA_018817425.1 of Pseudomonadota bacterium. Classification (NCBI taxonomy): domain Bacteria; kingdom Pseudomonadati; phylum Pseudomonadota; species Pseudomonadota bacterium. Next base: position 192,417 of record JAHITX010000079.1, on the reverse strand, counting down.
AGAAATAAAGCCATCGATAGGAGTTGTGGCTATAAATGAGAAAGATGAAATTGCGATAGTCGGTCAATGGAGATACACACTTAAAAAGTACTCATGGGAAATTCCAACCGGCGGATCAGTAAAAGAAGATAATACAATCCTTGATGCAGCAAAAAGAGAGCTTGAAGAAGAAACCGGAATTCAAGCCGCAGAATGGACTGCTCTTGGCAGCATAGACAATAGTAATGGAGTAACAACTGATGTAGCGCATTTGTTTCTGGCAAAGCGCCTTACCTATTTAACACCCAAACAGGAACCTAATGAACAGATAGTCACCAAATGGATCAGCTTCAAGCGCGCTGTGCAGATGGTTATGAACGGAGATATTACCGAATCATGCAGCGTAGCTGCTATTCTCAAAGTTTATAAAATGCGGTTATCCCAACTTTAATTTAAGCTTTCCTATAAATTAATTTATGATATAATTTTAAAAAAAACTACATTTAATTGATTTATAGAACCTATCAACAAAATAAAGGCAGGTTAATTCTAATACCGGATCAGGATTTATTCGCTTGTTATTGTATCATTTAAAACAATTTACCATTTGAGCCAGTTTCAAAACGCCCCATTTTGGCCGATCTTAAGCGTTGGGCTCAAATTTCAATCCTCGAAATACTAAATGTATTCCTGTGGTTGAAATTTTCTCCCGCCTTGAGCTTGACCAAACTGAAACGTTTTGAAAGTGGCTCATATATATTGGCAATAAGGTTATCTGCTGCAAACAAATAAAATTACAGGAGGGGCCATATGAACAAAAAACATGAAAAACTTTTTGAGCCAATGGGTATTGGGAATTTGGTATTGAAAAACCGGCTTGTTTTTTCTCCGGTTCATACCAAGTTTTTTGTAGGAAACGATTACACATATAATATCTGGCATGAGGAGTATTTCAGAAAAATAGCCAAAGGCGGAGTCGGTCTGATTATTACAGGTGAAACAAAATCCGAGTGTAAGATCGATCCTTATCCTGTAAACAACTGCATGCCGGTTATCGATTCGGACCAGAGGATAAAAGAATTTGCATATCTTGCTGAAACAGTACATCGTTACGGAGCAAAGATTGTTGCCCAGCTTACACCGGGATTAGGCAGACTGGCCGATGCTCCTCAACATGATAGATGGCCTGCCGCACCATCCAAGCAGCCTTTGTTTTATCATCCTGATTTAATGTCTGATGAACTTACTAAAACCGAAATAATCGGTTTGATTCAGTCTTTCGGAGAAGCGGCGGGAAGATTAAAACGCGCTGGTTTGGATGCCTTATTTATCAATGCCCATAATTATCTTATTGATCAGTTTTTAACCGAGTGCTGGAATCATCGCACTGATGAATACGGTGGGCCCATAAAAAACAGAATGCGATTTTTTATGGAATGCATGGAAAGCGCAAGAGCATATACTGGAAAGGATTTTCCGGTTATTGCCGGATTGAGTTTAGATCATGGATTTAAGAAGGGCAGAACTCTTTCACAGAGCATTGATATTGCAAAGGCTATGAAAGATGCGGGAGTTGATGCATTCTATATCAGAGACGGCTCTTATGATGCATTGGAAACCGGAATGCCTAACGCATTTTCCAAAGATGGAACGGTTTTAATAAATGCCGAAAAGTTTAAAAAGAAGGTCAATACAATTACAATAACAGGCCAGCAGTTAGGTGAGCCTGATGAGTGTGATAAAGCGATTTCAGAAGGCAGGGTTGATTTTATCGGACTTGGCAGAGCACTGTTAAGTGACCCTGAATGGCCGAATAAAGTTCTTAATGGAAACATTGAAGATATTTGTCCCTGTTTACGCTGCATGGAATGCATGGATCGCTACGTAAAAGATAAATATATCGGATGTACAGTAAACCCGATATTGGGTCATGAAATGGAACCTCCGATAATGCCGGCATTTCCTGTAAAAAAAGTATTGGTTATTGGCGGCGGACCCGCAGGTATGGAAGCCGCCCAAACAGCGGCAAGCCGGGGGCATGAAGTAACACTGATAGAAAAGAGTAGTAATCTGGGAGGCCTTCTTATAACTGCCGCTGTTCCTGATTACAAATACCGGATAGGTAAATATGCCGCTTGGCTCGAACACCGGCTAAAAAATTCCAATGTAAAAATTCAAACAAAAACAGAAGCAACCACGGAACTGATAAACAATTTGAAACCCGATGTAATTATAATAGCAACGGGTGCAAAGCCCTTTATTCCGGAGATTCCCGGGCCAGGAAGTAAAAACAGTGTTCACGTTATAGATGTTTTGAACAAAAAAGCGAAAGTGGGAAATAAAATAGTTATTATAGGCGGAAGATCCGGCAGTTGCGAAACTGCTTATTGTTTAGCTAAAGAAGGCAAAGAGGTTGATATTGTAGTGCGTTCGGAACTTTTACCCGATGAATCAATTTTCAACAAATATACCCTGATGGCTGAATTGCCCAGATATGATGTTACAATACACTTAAAGTGGCAACCGGTTGAAATAAATGATACCGGTGTAATTATCAAAAATTCGGAAGGTGAGGAAAAATTTCTGCAAGCAGACACTGTAATTATGGGAACAGGATCAATAAGTGATCACAGCCTTTATAAATCCTTTGCAGGTCTTGCTAAAGAAATATATGAAATAGGAGACAGTACAAGTCCCCGAAGAATTTATGAAGCAGTCCATGAGGGATATTTTATAGGAAAGGAAATTTAATCTATAAAGTCTTACATAGTGCAGCCCTTTTACGAAGAGCCTTTTTTTGGGTAAAATCCCATAGCTTGTCTAATTGCGCTTGTGAGACTTTCATTTCTTTTTTAAGTATTATATTTATGTTTTCACTATCTTCGGCTGCAACTTTGAGCCAGTGCCTGACGGTATCCAGCTTTACTTTCAAAACCTCCGCTACACTTCTCAAAGACATCCCCTTTACCAATAGTTTAAGAGCGATCAGAACCTTATCTTCGGAAGAACGAAGATCATAAAACAATGTGTTTGATCTGCTGCAAAAAGACTTGCTGCATTCTTTACAAATAAAACGTTTAGATATAAATCCTGTTTTTGTTTTGTATGTTCCATTTGAAACTATATTTCCCCTACCCTTCTTTCCATACATTGTGCATTCCGGATTTGGGCAAATTATATTTTCTTTTTCATCAACTATTAAAGGGTCATAATTTGATGTTTTTTCCATAAAGCAACTTATTTTACTATTATCGGCCCTATCAACTGACGGTTCAATAATTTTTAAATTTTCACACTGTTTAACCATGGTATGCATATTAGTTTCATATATGGCAGGAACAATTTCATTAGCGGGAAGAGATGCTTGATTTTTTTCTATGGTAAAGCTTGACGCTATCTTCATGCCAAGCTTTTCACAACCCATTCTTGATTCTTTTGTAGATGCCCAGGCTGCGCTCAAAAAATTTTCTTTTTCATTTAACTTAGCATAGTATTTTGCACGGTTTATAAGCAGTAAGTGACTAATATTCCAGGTTGCCGCAAATATAGAATAGAGGAAAAAGACACCTTCGTTTTGGGAAATAATGTTGCTGATTTTTTCCGAAGTAAGATAATTTTCTAAAACCTTACATTTTTTAATCTCCTGATAAACATCCATACTTAATGGTAAACATATATAATGGCCAACATAATGGCCCCATGAATCCAAAGCAATTATATTTAGATCAGGAGCAGCTATAATTGCTGCCTTTAAAACTTCTTTTTGCAGCGATTTTTTTGCACCATATAGGTCACGATGACATGAAAGAATAGATTGAATCTGTCTATTACTTGAAATTACTATAGGTTTAATTATGATACCATCATCTGTTGCTGTTCGGTATTTAAATAACATATCAAACGGATAATCGATCATTTCTGCCGATGAGTATGCAAATCTTCTTTCATACAGAGAATAAAACAAAGGCTGGCCTGCGTTTAGTGCTACACATACCTGCATTGGAATACCGGCAGCTTCGGAAAGGTCGTGAAGATTTTCAATACCGGCCCGGCAACGATCTGTTTCCCAATTCTGTAATTCCCTAAAGCTGATACCGATGAGTTCAGAAAATTTCTCCTGACTCAATTCCCTCCATTTTCGATAATCTTTAATCAGTTGCCCAAGTGATTTGTAAAGTTTGATATCATTGGGCGAAATTTGATTTCGCAGATATGTATTCATAGATGATGTATTTTTATATCAAAATTAGAAAAAATTAGAACCACAAATATTCTTATACTAAATTTTTATGTTATTTCAACAAGGTAAGCTTGTCAAGATTTCACAAAGATATAATTTATTCACTTACTCAACTCTGTATCCGGTAACGTTTATATATATTGCCAATAGATGCTTAAATAAAGTTAAAGGGGGAAAAAAGATGAAACAAATGAAAATTATAAAGAATGTTATATTTTCGTTATGTTTATTATTGGTTCTGATTTCGTATGGTGACACGGTTCAAGCTAAAGATTTACCCAAAGTAATCGACAAGACCAACTGCGCACAATACAAAGATCTTTTAATTCCTGCTATGTATCGTGCAGTTGAAAGGAGCGATTTTGTTATTACACCTGGCAAAATAAACTTCATATTCAAACATACAGATAGCTTTCTTACTGCAAGTGTAAAAAATGAAGGGAAGTTTGACATAACTCCCAAGGGAGATTTGATCGATAAACAGACTGGAAAATATCCGGAAAATATTTACGGCTACCCTTTTCCTGAAATTGATTTTAAAGATCCCAAGGCCGGAACAAAAATCATATATAATTTTGATTTTCAGAGATACCGTTTTACCGGTTCAAGAGAACGTATCCGTATTATGTGGATAGACAAAGTAGGTGAGGAACGCTATATCCAGGGCTTGGATCAACGACTATATATGAATGGCCGGCTACCGGGTCAGGAAATACATAATCCTGATAAATTTCTGACCTTGGAATTTCAAAGAGTATTGGAGCCGATGAGCCTCAAAGGCACAAATACTATGGCCAACATTTATATGGACCCAAGACAAGACAGTAATTATGCTTATGTGCCCGCAATTCGTAGGGTTCGACAAACCGGCTCTACAACAAGGTCGGACCCCTATATGGGATCTGATTCATGGTTGGATTCTAATTTCTTGTGGAGTGGCAAAACATCCTCTATGGAATGGAAATATATCGGCGAGAAAACAGTACTTGTTCCATTTACCAGTCCCGATATTCTTCCCGTACAGGAATTGCCGGATGGAAGAATGTCCAGGGCATATCCCTACACCGACACACACATAAAATTCGGATATGAAGATCCAAAATGGGAAGGAGCATCCTGGGCACCTCTCAATATTACTTACGTTCCAAGAAAAGTATGGATTGTAGAGCAGATACCTAAAGATCCATATTATAATTGGGGATTGCACATTAATTATATTGATCAGGAAACTAATGTTATATGGTACAAAGAAGTATTCGAAAAATCAGGTGATTTTCGTACTTGGGTCTCACTTTTGATGCATTATAGTGAGACGCCAAGCGGCAAAAATAACACAGGTGATTGGGATTGCCAGATTGGTATTGATGAAAAAATTCGCCATTCAACAACCACAAATCGATCAGCACACCCGGAAGCATTCTTATATATGCCTGCTTCAAAACTTGACCCTAGTTATTTTAGTGTGAGTAATTTTTTAATGTTATCGAAATAAGATACTTTCTAAAAAACAGGAGAGGAAAACATGAGTAATAAGGAATCATCTTTATTTGTGGTGACAGGTGCCGCAAGTGGAATGGGCAAAGCTTCTGCGCAACGTCTGGGAAGGCGAGGCAGAGTTTTATTGGCTGACATTAATGCCAAACAACTCGATCAGGTAGCCAAACAGTTAATATCGGAAGGTATTGAAGCTAAGAAACAGGTATGTAATGTCATGGATGAACAGTCCGTATGTTTGTTGGCAAAGACTGCCAAATCACTGGGACAAGTGAGCGGGATTGTAAATGCTGCCGGTATTTCTCCGTCAATGACCACGGACTGGAAAAAGATGTTATCCGTTGATCTCATCGGTACAGCACTTATCCTAAGAGAGTTTTTGCCTTTAATAGCACCCGGAGGTGCAGCGGTATGTATTGCATCGATTGCTTCGCGTATTTTAAAAAACGATCCTGAGATAGATGCTATACTTGATAATCCGCAGGATCACGATTTTTTGAAACGCATAGAACCTTTTCTTTCAATATCTCTACCATCAACCGAAGTTAACCCCAAAAGCGGTGCAGCATACATTCTTGCAAAACGAGGGGTTATACGTTTGTGTGAGAAACTTGCTCCTTTGTGGGCTAAGCATGGAGCCAGGATAGTTTCTGTTTCTCCCGGTACAATAGATACACCCATGGGAAGACAGGAATTGGATAATTTAGCATATATGAGGGAATCGATTGAAATGACACCTATGCGTCGGGTTGGCAAACCTGAAGAGATTGCCTCTGTAGTCGATTTTCTATGCAGTGAAGATGCGTCCTTTATAACCGGATGCGATTTGTTAGTTGATGGTGGATATACTGCCGCCATGACTCACTTGAATACACTTCAAATCTGATGTAAAATTCAAATATATATATTTTCAAGATTTATAATTTGACATGGGAGGAAACTATGAGCAGTAAACAAGAAGTAAAAACCGTTTGCGGGATGTGCATCTGGGCATGCGGTGTTATAGCGAGTCTTGAAGATGGAAAAATTATAAAAATCAAAGGTGATCCCGATCACCCCTGGAATAAAGGTAAGCTTTGCCCAAAGGCTGTAAGAGCTATTGATTCTTTTTATTCTCCTGTGCGTTTAAAACATCCTATGAAAAAGGTTAAGGGAAAATTTGAAAGAATTTCATGGGATGATGCCTTAGATACTATGTCTTTTGAGCTGAATAAAATCAAAGATAACTATGGCCCTGAAGCATGGGCTCTAATAGTTGGAATGGCAGTACAGGGACAGGGCTTTATTACAATGCATTTTATGCAAAGATTTTGTGATGCTTTTGGAAGTCCTAATTTTATTACACCTGAGACATTTTGCTTCTTAAGCGGTATCACAGCCAACATGCTGACAATGGGAAAATTTCCTTATGCCGATCAGAAAAACAGCAAATGCATAGTACTATGGGGGCATAATCCGTCCGCTTCCAATTTTATGGCTGCTGAAAGAATAAAACATGGGGTAGAAAACGGATCAAAACTTATTGTCATAGATCCCCGTAAAATTCCTCTTGCAAAAAATGCCGATATTTTTGCACAGATACGACCGGGAACCGATTGTGCCTTAGCCCTTGCTCTTACTAAAATAATTATAGAAGAAGAACTCTATGATAAACAATTTGTAGAAAAATGGACTTCCGGCTTTGATCAATTGAAGGAACACATAAAAAATTACGATATAAAAGAGGCTTCAAAAATAACATGGATTCCGCAAAAAACGATTGGAAACATCGCTCGTACCTATGCTTCAACAAAACCGGCTTCTATAGTACAAGGCACAAACTCACTCGATCAGCATCCCAGCGGATTTCAAAATAACAGGGCGCTTGCAATTCTTGAAACCATAACAGGTAATATCGATGTTCCCGGAGGACATCTGATTTCAGGGGCATTTCCAAATTTTGCAGAATTAAGACTGCCGGCTCTCTTAAAGGGGAAAAATATCGGTAATGAAAAATTTCCACTCTTTGCCGGTGATTGGACGGGTCAGGGCATGTTGATACCTGATATGATACTGACAGGCAAGCCACATCCCATGAAGGGCCTGATGATTAATGCTTCCAACCCTGTTTTAACCTGGCCTAATTCAAGTAAAGTGAAAAAAGCATTGAGTAGTCTTGATTTTCTGGCAGTGATAACCACGGTTCCGACTGAAACATCGGAATTGGCAGATTTGGTTTTGCCCGGAGCAAGCTATCTCGAAAGAACAGAGATTTGGGATGGGCCCCTCTTGGGTTCAATGGGTTATATGAGTCTTAGAAACAAAGTTGCCGAATATCATGAATGCTGGTCTAATGTTAAATTCTGGCTCAAGCTGGCAAAATATATGGGTTATGAAGAATATTTTCCGTGGCAAGATGATAATGAAGTATTTAAATTTGTTTTCAAAGATACGGGTGTCAATCTTGACGAACATTTAGGCAAATCGAATTTTATTCCATACGGCGGAGAATTAAAATATAAAACATATGAAGAAACCGGATTTCCTACACCTACAGGAAAGATCGAGCTTGTTTCTACAATAATGCAAAGCGTAGGTTTTGATGCTTTACCGAGTTTTATCGAACCTCCTGAATCTCCAATAAGCGATCCTGAAACGGCAAAAGAATACCCTGTAATACTGACAACCGGCTCCAGGGTTTTACTATACACACACTCATCTTATCGTGAAGCATATTTAAAAGATAAAAAAGCTCCTGAACCGTATGCTGAGATTCATCCTGCAACTGCCGGATATTATGGTATCGGTGATGGAGAAGTAATTAATGTCGCGACCAAAAGAGGTGAGATTCAAATTAAGGCCAGACTGACCGAAGACATTTTGCCGCATGTTATCAACATACCGCATGCCTGGGCTAACAGTAATGTAAATCTTCTTACGGATGAAAAATCAGCAGATCCGGTTACCGGTTATCCGGCGCTTAAGGCTTTGTTGTGCAAAATAAAACCGTTCGGCGGGGTATAAAACCCCGCCCTACTAATCTCTTACGCAGGGCAGCATTTATATGCCGCCACAAGTGACGATTTATCTAAAACAATAAGAGGAGAAATTATGAATGACATATTAATAGAAAAAGATTTGATTCATGAAACAATAGCTAATTATTGTTATTATTTTGACGGTGCAGAGTTTGACAAATGGGTCGATATGTTTACTGACGATGGTATTTTTGATTGCGGCGTTTTGGGCGTGCAAGAAGGCAAAGAAGCACTTAAGGCTTTTACACAAAGCATTCCACTTACCAATGGTTTGCCGATGATGAAACATTGCATAATGAATGAAGTTATCAACGTTACCGGAAACAGTGCAACAGCAAAGAGCTATTTTATTATGTTAAGACCAAACAGTGATGGAATTTCTATTATCAGCATGTCCGGGCGTTATACGGACGAACTTGTTAAACGAAATGGCAGTTGGTTGTTCAAACAGCGCAAGCTTTATATAGATGCAATGGAAAGTATGTCTTAAAGTAAATTTATTATCTTAGCAATTTGCTCAAGCATTAAAAAGATCTTTCTTGCTGAGTGATATACCGATCTTTTTCATTTTACTTCTTAGAGTGCTGGGGTTCAGACCGAGAAGTTCGGAGGCACCACCCGGACCGGTTACTTTTCCTCTGGTTATCTTCAGCACTTTATTTATGTGTGAAGCTAAAGCATCATCAAGTTTTAATGATTCATCTTCAGTTTTTTGGGAGTATAATTTACTGCGTTCCGGTTCCGGTAAGATTATTTTTATGATTTCTTTCATGTGCATTGAAAGTTTATCTTCTATTGTAGTTTTGTAATTTAGTTCTACTTGTTGCTCCGGTTCGGATTCCGGTGTCTGAAAAAGTGAATTATCAAAAGATATCGGTTCCGAAATATTTTTACCCCGATTCTGGATTAAAGTTCTTTCCACAAAGTTTTCCAATTCACGCACATTTCCGGGCCAATGATAATTCTTTAGTTTCTCGATAGATTCGCTTGCAATGACTGGTGCGGCAGGAATATTTCTTTCAATGGACTTTTGCTTCATAAAGTATTCAACAAGTTCGGAAATATCTTCTATTCTTTCCCTTAGTGGAGGTATGTTTATAGGAAATACATTCAGCCTGAACCAGAGATCTTCTCTGAACTGTTTCGATAAAACCATTTTTTCAAGATTTCTGTGAGTACAGGCAATAATACGGATATCTATAGATATAGATTCCGTTCCGCCAACACGTTCAATTTCCTGGTTTTGGATTACACGCAAAAGTCTAACCTGCGCTTCCTGTGGTAGTTCTCCGATTTCATCAAGAAGTATTGTTCCTTTATGAGCCCTTTCGAATCTGCCACGTTTCTGGAATAATGCTCCTGTAAAAGCTCCTTTCTCATGTCCGAAAAGCTCGCTGTCAATCAGCGTATCCGGTATAGCGCCGCAATTAACCTTAATGAAAGGCCCACTTCTTCGTGGTGATGAATAATGGATAGCATTGGCAATAACTTCTTTTCCTGACCCGGTTTCTCCCAGCAAAAGCACCGGACTGTTTAAAGGAGCTACCTGCCGTACCATATCGAAAACTTTCTTTAGCCCCTTTCTCCTGCCTATAATCTCATTTCCGGAAATACGAAGCAGCTCGTTATGAAGATACCGGTTGTCATCAGCAAGCAATTCTTTAAGTTTGAGGACATCCTGATGTTTTAATGCATTTGACATGGCAATGGCAAAAGGGTCGTGTAAAAGCGATAATAAATTGGCATGTGCTCTTGTATATTGGTCTATTCCTTTTGAATAAACTACCAGAGCAAACAGTTTTGAATCATTTATTTTAAGACGCATAGTCAATGTCGACATTTCAGGCATTTCAAGCAATTGAGCTATTTCTTTGCTTACAGGAAACGAGTCAGGCTGGTTGATAATTCCAACATCAGTTAATTCCACCCATTGACGCTCCAGTACCGCCTGCATTTCTTGTGGTAAAGGAATCTTACGGGCAACTTTTTCAATTTTATTGCGGCTTACCTGGGCCAGCGTTTCTATTGCAGGCATACCCGGCTCTCCCAGCACAAGATTCATGCCTGTTAACGGCATAAACTTTTCCAGATATTCAAAAGCATTCCATAAGGAAGTTTCGATATCAAGACTACCACAAATCTGTAAAGTTGCCTGACGGAAAAAATCATTTTCATCCATTATCAGGATTCTCCTTTATGTATATAAACATAAAAAATTAATGCATGTGAGCCACTTTCAAAACGTTTCAGTTTGGTCAAGCTCAAGGCGGGCGAAAATTTCAACCACAGGAATACATTGAGTATTTCGAGGATTGAAATTTGAGCCCAACGCAGAGATCGGCCAAAATGGGGCGTTTTGAAACCGGCTCATGTTATATAGCACTATTTTTAGCGATATAATAGATACATTTATCTTCATTTAGATGGCTTGAAAGCTATTCATATGTAACCAATTGTTATATCAATTAATTATATTTTGGCACGATTTAAGCAATGAGATTGGCAACTGCATAGATTAAGGCTCCATGCCACATATCAGACTGGAGATTTTCAAACGTAATAACTTTTAATCCTTTTAGATTCTCTCGCTAAACTTACCACAGGAAGCAGGGAATGAGTTCACTTTTTCGGTTTATATATGAGGAGGAAACAAAAATGAACAAGAACTATGATTGGAGAGTAGGACTAAAGCCAATGGAAAAACCTGAAGATGCAAAACCAATCCTGCCGGAAGAACCACCGGCAAAATGGGATCAGGAGGCCGATATAGTAGTAGTCGGGTCAGGAGGAGGAGGCCTTGCAGGCGCACTTAAAGCCAGGTTGGAAGGATGCTCCGTGATTCTTTTGGAGAAATTGAAATTTACCGGCGGGACATCGCAATACGCCGGAGCATTTTACGCTTACAACAGCAGGGTCCAGAAAAAGCAAGGTATAGAATGGGATGCAAACGAAGTTGCTATGGGAAGCCTGTTTGAGACTGGTTACACAGGCAACATCCATTTGTTTCGCAATATGATACAAAAGAGTGGTGAAGTCGTTGATTGGATAGAAGATCAAGGCTTTGAATGGGAAAGTGAGATAGCAGGATACCCCGCAGTTACTTCCAAAGGCGGTCACCAGAGATTGTGCTATATTCCGATGACTGACCTCATGAATTTTCTGACCGAAAAATGCAATGAAAAAGGTGTTAAATTTCACACCAATACTCAAATAACCGCATTAGTGAGAGATAATGGCAGGATTGTGGGGGTAAAAGCTACCAATTCTGAGGGAATCACCATCTTCATAAAAGCAAAAAACGCCGTACTTATGGCGGCCGGCGGTATGCAGCACAATCGAAGCCTGCTTAAGCAATATGCGCCCTCAGTATATAAAGGTGTCGGCAGTGTATCGATGTCTCTGCCGTCAAATACCGGAGAATGTTTCAGGATGGGGCTTGGAGCAGGAGCCGATGTGGCAGGATTTGACTCGTGCACATGCTTTGAGGGGGGAATAGACCTTACGGAGAAAGGTGGCCCGTGGTTTAGATATTTATATTCCGGAGATGTTCAGTTGTCGAGGGCCCCGTGGCTGCACTTAAACAAAGCGTGCGAAAGATTTATGATGATGGATAATAACTTAAGCCAATACATGTTAAGGCCGCCCGCAATGGGAGCACAACCTGGTGGAAGGGCGTATGTTATTTTTGATAACAAATACGAAGAAAATATATGGAAGATCCAGGACGATGTCCCATTGGGGCTATCCTGCAAACGCCCCATCACACCGGATATTCCTGGCCTGAATACAGTTACCAGAAACAATCTGCTTTGCCCGGATGATTGGCGGGAGGCTGTGAAAGAATCGATTGATTTGGGAGCAATAAGAGTGGCCGATACACTTGAGGAGTTAGCTGTAAAGTTAGGCCTGGATAAGGTTCTTTTCAAGCAGGCAGTAGAGAAATGGAATGGATATTGTGATGCCGGCGAGGACCCTGAATTCGAAACACCTGAACGCTTTCTGATACCGATAAAGCAAGCTCCGTTTTATGGGCTGAAAGCAGGCGGCAGCATGGGGCCTGTCGGCTGTGGCTTGAGGACGAATCGTCACATGCAGGTATTGGATATAGATGCAAAGCCTATTTCCGGGCTATACGCCGCATTTTTCACAGCCGGTGGAAGTATCGGTGAGGGCAGAACTCCAATGGGCTTCGGTCTTTTAGGTGGTTGCAGTATGTCGACTACCTCCGGGTATACTGCCATCGAACATGCTGTATCACAAAAGTAATATCGTAAGAGATAACGATTATGAGGATAAAAGGGGAATTTATGGACATTGACAATAAATACTCAAGTTTATTTGAAAGAACCTACATTGGAAATCTTGGCATCAAAAACCGGTTGGTTATGGCACCAATAGGTACGAATTTGGGACGACCGGATGGGGGCTTTTCTACCAGAGAAATGGATTATTTTGAAGAGCGTGCCAAGGGTGGTGCAGGCATGCTAATCATAGGTTTTCAGGTTGTTACAAACAGAACAGATCCTTTTTTAAGATACCTGACAACATCGGATACTGATGAACAAACCAAAAAATGGGCACTTCTTGCAGACAGAGTAAAAGCACATGGTACTGCTGTTTGCCTGCAGTTATCGGCAGGACTTGGCAGAAACGCACCGCCGGTAAATGAAGAACCATTGGTATCCGCATCTTGCAATCCGGCATTTTGGTGTAGTGACCTGACAACCAGGGAATTAACGACTGAAGAAATTAAAGATATAGTTAAATGTTTTGGCAGAGCAGCATTAAGAGCCAAAATATCAGGGTGTGATGCTGTAGAAATTCACGCGCATATAGGATATTTACTTGATCAGTTTATGACACCGGTCTGGAACAGGCGTACGGATCAGTATGGGGGAAGCTTTGAAAACAGAATGAGATTTTCTTCTGAAGTAATAGAAGAGATTAGAAAAAACGTCGGTACGGATTTCCCTGTATTATACAGGATGGCAATTGATCACAAACTTGAAGGCGGCAGAACAATAAAGGAAGGACTGGAAATCATTGAGTACCTGGATACAGCCGGTATAGATGCTTTTGATATTGATGCAGGCTGTTACGAAGCCCACAATTGGTGTTTTCCAACACCATACATGGGTGATGCATGTTTAGCGGAATACGCAGCAGAAGCAAAAAAAGCCACAAGTAAACCTGTCCTGAATGCGGGAAACTACACTCCTGAAACTGCCGTGGAAGCGGTAAAGCAAGGCAAAACCGATTTCATAATGTTGGGACGTGGGTTACTGGCCGAACCTGAATGGGGCAATAAATTACTTTACGGAAAAAGAGACGAACTTCGCCCATGTATTCGCTGTAATGAATACTGCCTGGTAAAACCCTTAACCGGGCGTTTAACATCATGTTCAATAAATGCAGCCTGCGGATCTGAAAAAGAATACCAAGTTACCCTAACTGATAATCCAAAGAATGTAGTCGTGATTGGTGGCGGACCCGGCGGAATGGAAGCAGCAAGAGTTGCAGCACTAAAAGGCCATAATGTAAATCTCTATGAAAAGAATCAATACCTGGGTGGTCAGCTTCTGTCAGCATCCGAACCTTCATTCAAAAGCCCACTGAAGGCATACCTGGAGTATTTGATTTTGCAGATGAGCAAGCTGGATGTTGTTGTACACTTGAACAAAGAGATAAATGCCGATTCTCCCGAACTCGAAAGTGCAGATACTATCATAGTTGCAGTTGGAGCCAAACCGTTCATGCCAAATATCAAAGGCATTGATTCTCCAAAGGCCATGACTATCATAGATGCCCATTTGGATAATAAGCAAGTCATGGGGGAAAATATTATAATAGCCGGTGGAGGTTCTACCGGATGCGAGTGCGCCATAGACATGGCAATGAAAGGCAATAATGTAACCATAGTAGAAATGCTGCCTGAATGTGCTCCAAATGTTTTTCTGGCCAGCAAGATTTGTATAAATGAAGCATTCAGGAACCATAATATCAGTGTGCTGACCAGTCACAGCGTTTCGGAAATATCTGAAACTGGCGTAAAGGTTGTCGATCATGAAGGAAAAAGAACTGAAATTGCAGCTGATATCGTGGTCCTGGCTTTTGGGATGAAGCCTGAGAGCAAGTTGTCTAAAAGTATTTGTGATAAGTATATCACAGCAATCCCCATAGGTGATTGTGTAAGTGTAGGACTAATTGGAGAAGCAGTCAGAAGGGGATTTTTTGCAGGGTGGGGAATCCAATAGAAAATACATAATATCAACAAGGAAGAACCTATGCTTATTATCGGTGAATCTCTTAATGCTAGTGTGCCTGTGGTTAGAGATGCTATTGAAACTCATAATGAAGAATTTATTAAATCCTTGGCCAAACGTCAGGTGGAATGCGGGGCAACGATGCTTGATGTAAATGCAGGCGGATTAAGCGGAGGTGATGAAGAAGAAAATTTATCATGGCTTATCAAGACTGTCCAGAGTGCTGTTGGTATTCCGCTTGTTTTAGATAGCGCAAATCCTGAAACCTTGCATAAGGCAGTCAAAGTTTATCAGGGTTCCAAACTGATCTTAAGTTCGGTTACCGCTGAAAAAGAAAGCCTCGGCAGACTACTACCCCTTGCGGCAGAACTCAATTGCGGTATCGTCGGTTTATGTATGAACGAAAAAGGTATTCCTGATAACCCTGAGGGAAGAGTAGCTATGGCTGAGATTATTATCGAACAGGCCGTGTCGGCGGGGATAAAACCGGAGGCCGTATATATAGACCCTCTGGTTATGACTGTATCAGTCGATTGGCGAGCAAGTAAGGTGACAATTGATACACATCAAATTCTTCGCAAAAGATTTTCACAGTTTAAAACTTTTACTATTGTTGGAAATGTAGCCTTCGGAATGCCGATGAGAAGCCTTGTAAATCGTACATTTCTTGCAATGATTATGGGCCTTGGTACGGATGCTGTGATGCTGAATGTGCGGGATCAGGAATTGATGTCAACCTTGGCTGCATCTTCAGTTTTGAATGCTGAAGATAAATATTGCCGTAAATATATAAAGGCTTTCCGGACAGGAAAACTTGGTAAAAAAAGCGTTTGATTTGTGATTCAATTATCCAAAATAAATGACTCAAATGGTAGTTAATGAAACTCACCTTAGCCGGACTGCTTCGGTTAAAAATTATATCGGCATAGCAATACTTTTAGCTTTAGATGAAGGCTTATTTATTACTGGTAAGTCCGTTGATGGTGGAGTGGCTATGCCATGACGGAGAAAGTACAGGAAGCTATCTCCGTCATATAACAGCCCTCTTGTTGTTTAATGTCTTGCCTGACAACGCTTATTAAATTACGAGCTCCTCAAGAGGGCTGTTATATGACGGAGATAATATTTTTCATAACAACAAAGGGAGGGAGAAAGAAATGAGGCAAATGAGTATTTTATATAAATTCAAGTTGTTAATATGTTCATTATTTTTTCTGCTTTTGTCCGGTAACATTGTCCAAGCTATGGATTTACCAAAGATGATCAACAAGACTAACTGCTCTCAATATAAAGATCTGCTTATTCCAGCTATGTACCGGGCTGTTGAAAGGGGTGACTGGGTTGTAACGCCAGGCACTTTGAATTTTAAATACAAGCATCAGGATAGCTTTATTGAAGCGGGCAAAAATAATGCCGGAAAATTTGATTTGAGCAAGGATGGGAATTTAATAGATAAGACTACTGGAAAATTCGCAGCCTACAATATTTATAGTTATCCTTTTCCCAATATTGATTTAAAAGATCCGAAAGTAGCTGATAAGATAATGTGGAACTTCAATTTTCAGATATACCGCTTTATGGGTTCAAGGGAGCATATATATATTCAGTGGATAGATAAGATGCAAGGAGAAGAACGTTATATAGAAGGGTTGGATCAGCGTCTTTATATGACAGGACGTTCACCCGGACAGGAAGTAAAGAATAATCCTGATAAGATTTTAACTTATGAGATGCAGCGTGTTTTATCACCGATGAGCGTCAAAGGAACAAATACAATGAGTTATATTTATATGGATGATAAATATGATGTATGCTGTGCTTATGTTCCTGCTATTCGAAGAATCCGGCAAACAGGTTCGGCTTCGAGATCGGATCCTTATATGGGTACTGATTCATGGATAGATTTGAATTACATGTGGAATGGCAAAAATAGTTCTATGAAATGGAAATATGCAGGCGAAAAGACGATTCTCGTTGGTTTTAGCAGCCCTAAAATGCTTACTGCTAAGGAATTGCCGGATGGAAGTCTTTGCAGGTCTTATCCTTATAGTGGTAAACACATAAAATTCGGTTATGAAGTACCAAATTGGAAAGGCGCTAATTGGGCGCCGGCACCTGATTCTATAACCTACGTTCCAAGAAAGGTATGGATTATTGAGCAGATGCCTAAAGATCCATATTATAACTGGGGATTGCATGTGAACTATGTTGACCAGGAAACCTATACCATATGGTACAAAGAAGTATATGATCAATCCGGTGATTTTCGGATATGGATTTCTACATTTCTGCATTACATTACTACCCCAAGCGGGAAAAGCAATACGGGAGATTTCGACACTCAGCTCTATATTGATGAAAAAGCCAGACATGCTACAACTGTAAACCGGTCACCACATCCTGAATCATTTTTATATATTCCTGCTTCTAAGATCTCTTCCGACTATTTTAGTGTAAACAATTTTTTGCTTTTATCTAAGTAAAGTTGGCAATAACCTAAAAGCATTAAACAACCCTAAATCAAATAAGATGGGTGTTGAAATGAAAACAGATGTTGTTGTTATAGGGGGCGGGCATAACGGACTTATAGCAGCATGCTATCTGGACAAAGCCGGCCATAAGGTAGTAGTTGTTGAGGCGCAAAAAAATATCGGAGGAATGACCTCCTCCGGTCCTTTTATCAAGTCAGCACCGGAACATATTATTCATCCCTGCGCAGTGGATAGTATTTTTTTACGCACAACCAGTATAATAAACGACCTGGATTTGAAAAAGCACGGCTTTAGCACTGTAGATCCCGATCCTTCTTATGCCCACCTTACACCCGAAGGAGAGTCAATAGTTTTTTGGCGTGACGCTGCAAAAACTGCAGATGAGATCAAAAGGTACTCGCCTGAAGATGCAAGAGCATATATTGATTTTGCCAACACTCTTAACGCAATGCTTGACATTGCCCTTCCCATGATGCGCTCAGATCCCAAAAGACCGTCTGTCAGAGAAGTTCTTCGCTCAATAGGTTCATCAATATCTCATCGCCGCCTGCTTGGTGACGTGGGAGGACTTGCCATGGGTACGGCAGATCAGGCTGTATGCGAACGTTTCGAACACCCTTTTGTTATTGCGGCTCTCTTGGGACTTGCCGGAGGTGCTGGACCTATAGATGCTGACGGCAGCGGGCTTGGCCATATTATACTTGCTCTTTTGCATAAGGTTGGGGTTGGCCGTCCGGTTGGTGGAATGCAGTCCCTGGCAGATTCCCTCAAAAGAAGGCTATACGAAGGTAATGGTTCAGTGCTTACCGGAACACCTGTGGAAGAGATTTTAGTTGACAATAATAGGGCAGAAGGTGTCCGCCTTGCCGACGGGCGTTTAATTAAAGCGGATTCAGTACTGGCAGCCTGTGACCCACGTACAGCACTGGGTCGCCTTTTGCCTGATGGCGTCTTAGACAGGAAAATAAAAGCACGCGTCGATCATATTCCAGCAAATGCCCGTGGTGCAGCACCAATGAAGGTCGATCTTGCTCTTAATGGCCGTGTTGAAATTTCCAGACATCAGAAGCTAAGAAAAGACGGAGTCGATCTCAGGGTGCCTGCTTTAATTATCGGAACAGCAGAAGAAATACGATCTTCCTTTGCAAACTCCATGCGGGGTGAGCTTACCCCCGGTCTTTATTTCTGGGCGGCTGTTCCAACGGCATGCGATCCGGGTCAGGCACCTGCAGGACAGGATGTTTTGTACCTGTATCCGCCAGCTGTCCCGGCTTATCCTGCTGAAGGCTGGCAGATTTTAAGACAAAAGGCAGAAAATATAATGATGTCTGAAGCCAGTCGATACTTTGACAATCTTGATTCGCTTGAGATAGGACGTTGGGTTGAAACACCTGAAGATCTTTGTGCGCGAACAGGTGCTGTTAACGGATGTGTAACTCATGTTGATTTTGCTCTTCTTCGGTCGGGTCCATTAAGACCGGCATGGGGTCTGGGCGGGTATGTAACTCCTGTGAAAGGGCTTTTTTTAGGAGCTGCCGGTTCACATCCTGGTGGGGCTGTTTCCGGTTTGCCAGGCAAGCTATCATCGGCAAGAGTCATCCGGTATCTTGCCAGGCGCAGCCGCTGAAACCACGATCTCCAGAACATATACCAATCCTTTGGCGCCGGATTTTATACCGGCAAAATAATAGGAGGGGAAAACAATGCTTCATTTTGACAATCCATCTTTTATCTGGATCCAGGAAATTATCATACCTATTATATCCATTATCATGCTCACTTTATTTATCCGTCAGTCCTTTCGTGCCAAAGCTCTTACTTTCGGAGCACTTTTGTATATTTCCGCCACAACCATGTTCTGGCAGGAATGGTATTGTGATTGGGGTGCATATCTGCTCTTTAACCCTGCATTTTCTCTAATGCCTTGGGGCTCAACCCTTTGGACTGCACCGAACAAACCATGGGCGATTATACTGTCTTACGGCCCTTTCTTTACTACTATATATCTGTTGATGCTTGCTCTGATCAATAAGTTTCACAACAAATATCCAAATTTAGAAAAAAACCGCTGGATACTTGTTGTTGTGATACCAAGCTTTTATCTTTTTGATCTGCTTTTTGAAGGCTTTGCTGCAAGTCAGGGTTGGTGGTCCTACACAGATTACATAGGACCTGCACTTGCAACTGAAAGAGGTAACTTTCCTGTTGTATATCCTATAATACTTTTTGTTTTTTACGGATTAATTACCACCTGGATGCTGTTACGTAACAGCCCGGATGAACGGGTTCGGTTTGAATCATGGTTTGGAGTTGAAGGGATAAAAGCAGGATGGAAGCGCGAACTAACACGTCTGGTAGCATGGATAGTAGTAATGAACGGACTTTTTATAATATTTTTATCTGGTCCGCTTGTCGCTGTGCGGGAGTTGTTCGGAAACCCTAGTTTACTAGTGCCATGACAAATAATACTGTGAGATACATTAAAACATTTCAGATAACTCTTCTCTCGGTTTAGAGGATATATACCCTCTCCCCTCCGTGGGAGAGGGCCAGGGTGAGGGGGAATAAGATGAGCTGGAGGGTTTTGGACCAATAATAATATTTTATATATTTATTTGTTTTATGGAATGCATATTAGAAATGAAAAAGGAGGTAATCTGAATGAGTGATGCTGATGTTTTTAAAACTATAACTGAGCTGGTAATTTCTCTGGACGAAGATAAAGCTATGGCTGCTGTACAGAAAGCTCTTGACGAAGGCTATGATCCGTTGGAAATCCTTCAAAAGGGCGTAATTGTCGGACTTAGGGTAATCGGCGATAAGTTTGGCAGTGGAGAATATTTCTTGCCGGAATTGATGATGGGCGCTGATCTTAGTGAGGCTTGTACAAACAAAATTATGGAGAAGATTCCTGAGCAAGCCAATGCCTCACGCGGAGTAGTGTTGCTCGGTGCTGTGCAGGGAGACCTTCATGACATTGGCAAGAGTTTGGTTTTAAGGCAAATAAGTCTTGCCGGATACAAAGTTCATGATCTCGGTATCAATGTGCCCAGCATGACCTTTATTGACAAGGCCAGAGAACTTAATGCGGATATTATTGGACTCTCAGCATTTCTTGATGCAACCCGTCCTTTCTACGCCGAAGTGATAAACTACCTGAACGATATGGGATTACGAAACAAGTACAAGGTCATCATCGGCGGAGTAGCTGCATCGGCAGAATTAGCTGAATCAATAGGTGCCGACGGGTGGGCGCCCGATGCTCCATCAGCAGTTAAGCTCTGTGACAAGATCATGGGCCAGTAATCAGGCGTATTTATGGGATAAGTCGAATCGAGTAATACTAATTCATAAAATTTACGATAACCCAATATAGGAGATACAAAATGCTACCGATGATGGATATTCAGAATAGAGCCGAGACCGGCCCGGTGATGAAAAGCAAGGAATTTGACCTTTTGTTTGCACGCAAGATACGTGAATTGACTCCAAAATACAATATCAAGTATGACGCCGAGCAGCTAATCGCAGATGATGCGACAGCAGACGCGATATTTCAGGCAGGTGTGGAACTACTGGCTGAGGTGGGTCTCTATAATATAGATACTCAAAGGGTTATTAAATTCAGCAGGCAAGAGCTTCAGCAGGTTGTTGAAAATGCTCGAACCGGTCCGGATATGGTTATGTTTGGCCTGGGTAAGGATGAGGTCTGTTATCAACACCGGACAGGCAAAGATAAACGCCCACCGGTGCTGGCTGCAGGTGCGCATGGTGGCGGAACAGTACCCATCCGGCAAGAGTGGTTTTCACAATTCGTGCAGTCATTTGTACAGGAGGAATCCAATCAGGCTTTAGCGATTAGTGGCGGTGTCCCCTCGGTTGACGGTATCCCGATCAAAGTGGGTACTCCTTCTGAAGTTTACTGTGCGCTGTGGGAAAACAAGGCCATGTTGGAAGTGCTGCAACGGCTTGGACGACCTGACATGCATCTTGGACTTCATTCTTCCGTCACAAGTATCGGTGGTTTTCTCGCATTGGTTCATGAAGGATTTCGGGGACGCCATAATATTCAGCTTTCTGCTCATGTCATGCCGGAGCTTAAGGTTGACTGGTCGAGGCTTACCTTAGCTTTGATTGTGAAAGAGTGGGACTTCGTTCCATGGGTAAGTGGCATGTCAGTCGAAGGCGCTCTATGCCGGGGTCCGGAGGAAACGGCTGTGGGCATGATTGCAAGCATGCTGGGGCAGCTCGCTTACAGCAACGCAATCCCGGCCCAAATTTGGAATAATACCGTAAGGGGTGAATGGACAAGGTCGCAAACATTATGGGCAAACGGAGCGGCAACCCGCGCCGCAGAACGCAATGTCCGACTTCCCATTGGTGGTATGGTAACTACCGAGGAGAAGTTCAGGGGCACTGAAGCATCTCTTTATTGGGAGGCGGCTGCATCTGTTCTCTATACAGCTTGTGGATTTGGATATTGCTGGAGCACAGGCTGGTCAGGCTTGGAGGCTCGCTTTGTTGGTGAAATACTCTCGGCTGTTGCAGGTATGGATGAGCAAAAAGCTAATAAACTGGCTAAGACTATTTATGACAGGTGGATAGTTGAAAAAGAACATGCCCAGCAGCCTAAAGACTTTCCCGAACTATATGACTTAAAGACTGTCCAACCGAAGGAAGATTGGCTTAGCAGCTATAACAGAGTAAAAGATGAACTTGCGCGGATGGGAGTTCCTTACAAGTAATTATTATTTAGAGTTCCAAGAATAAAAATAATGATTCAGGAAAATATAAGGCTTTTGAGTAGGATTGATAGTGAGATATAAGAAAGGATGAATGGCTATGGGAAATTATGCTGTAATTGGAAAACCACTACCGCGGGTAGATGGAATAATTAAAGCAAATGGGGAAGCACAGTTTACCACGGATATATCTTTACCTGGCATGTTATACGGTAAAATCCTGCGCAGCCCTTATCCCCATGCAAGGATTGTGAAAATTGATACAAGCAAAGCGGAAAGGGTTAAAGGAGTAAAAGCGGTTATTACCGGGCACGACATTGTAGACATTAAATACGGGTTTATGATGCTTGCATTGCCGGGAAGTGGTGATCAATACCTTTTGGCACGGGATAAGGTAAACTATATCGGTGATGAGGTTGCGGCGGTAGCTGCAGTCAGTGAAGATGCCGCAGAAGAGGCTTTGGAGCTTATCGAGGTTGACTATGAAGAGCTTCCTCCCGTTTTTTCAATAGAAGAAGCAATAAGAGAAGGGGCTCCATTAATCCATGAGGGTTTTAAAGGAAATATTTCGGCCGGGGCAAAACTGGAATTCGGCGACGTTGAGGCAGGCTTTCGGGATTCCGACTATATCCGGGAGGATAAGTTTATAACCGGGGCTGTACAGCATTGTTACATGGAACCTAATGTTTCTATAGCCGATTTCGATTCTTCAGGGAAGCTGACCCTTTGGACTTCTACCCAGGCCCCTTTTATGTTGAAAAATCCTCTGGCGGTTCTTTTGGGTATTGAGCCGGGCAAAGTAAGGGTGATAAAGCCCCCAATGGGAGGCGGCTTCGGTGGAAAAATGGAAATTTTCCCCCTTTATCTCTGTTGTGCCTTACTCTCACAAAAGACAGGCCGACCGGTCAGGATTTACTACACTCGGGAAGAGGAGTTTACCGCAGGCAGGAGAAGACATCCCCTGGAAGTGATTTTGAAGATCGGGGTTAAGAAAGATGGAACAATCATAAGCCGGACAGCAAAGACAATGATTGATGGAGGTGCATACAGCAGCCTCGGGCATGGTGCTGCCATACTTTCCAACCTGTGGCTTACGCTTCCCTATAGGCTGCCTAATATGAAGTTTGAATCCTGCCGTGTATATACCAACAACACCCCCTGCGGGGCAATGCGGGGATTTATGTCACCTCAGATTCGACTGGCTTCGGAAGTGCAACTGGATGCGGTAGCTGAAGAATTAGGCTTAGACCCGCTTGAGCTAAGAATTAAAAACGGTCTTAAGGCCGGAGATATAACCTCAAACGGCCTTAAAATTTCAAGCGGAAGCGTGTCAAAATGTTTACGCACGGCTGCCCTGGCCTCACAATGGAAGTCCAAATACAGAAAACTTCCTCCTCTACAGGGAATCGGCGTTGCTTGCAGCAGCTTTGAGTGCGGTCCCAGTTTTCCCATGATGGGTCCCTTCACGGCTTCTTCTACTATCTTTGTTAAAGCCAATACTGACGGCACGGTTATGATAATTTCCGGTGCTTCCGATATCGGCCAGGGATCTGATACAGTGCTTTCGCAAATCGTAGCGGAAGAACTGGGTATAGAATTGGAGGATACAAAAATCACAATCCCTGATACGGATTTAACACCCCCCGATTTGTTCAGCTCAGGGAGCCGGGTTACTTTCCAAACCGGTAATGCAGCCAAACGGGCGGCTGCTGATTTGAAGCAGAAGCTTTTACAGGCGGTTGCAGGAAAACTGGAAGCAAGAGTTGAAGACATGAAAGCAAGAAAACGGAGAATCTATGTAAAAGGTATGCCCGACAAGGGATTTTCTTTTACTGAGGCAATAGCGCTATGTCAGATGGCTCAAGGTGGCATGGCTGTTACGGGAGCAGGTTCATATAGCCCGGAAATGGGTCAAGTAGATATGGTGACAGGATACGGCAATTATTCACCTGCTTACAGCTTTGTAGCAGTAATTGCAGAGGTAAGGGTTGATCAGGAAACAGGTCATGTAAAGGTGGGAAAGCTTACGGTTTCTGATGATTGCGGACGTGTCATTAATCCACTGGGATTGACGGGTCAGATTGAGGGGTCGGCAGCAATGGGACTCGGATACACTTTTCACGAAGAATTGCTCATCAGTGAGGGCAAAACATTAAATCCGTCATTTATTGACTACAAAATACCTACAGCGTTTGAGATGACGGAAATGGAAAATATCTTTATCGAATCCAATGATCCAGGTGGTCCTTTTGGTGCAAAGGAAAGCGGGGAAGGCCTGCTGGCTCCCATTGCCCCTGCTATTTTTAACGCAATCTACGATGCGACAGGCATAAGATTCAAAGAGCTTCCCTTGACCCCGGAAAAGATTCTCCGGCAGCTTCAGGAGAAAAAAGTTGCATGAATCAAAACAGCATTTTGCTGCACCTTACGCCGGCTGGAGCAAACGAACAGACTCTGGTTTCAGGTTTAAATCCCTTGAGCCAATTGCAAAACGCCCCATTTTGGCCGATCTCTGCGTTGGGCTCAAATTTTAATCCTCGAAATACTCCATGTATTCCTGCGGTTAAAATTTTCGCCCGCCTTGAGCTTGACCAAACTGAAACATTTTGAAACCGGCTCCCTTAACTTATTTTATAATAATATCGCACAAAAACCTTAGTAAGAACATAATTCAAATAAAGGAGAGTTTCTTATGAGCACATCAGGAATATCTAACTTACTTAATCTTAATGGGAAAGTTGCAATTGTTACAGGTGCTGCAATGGGGATAGGCCAGGGAATTGCCCTTAGATTGGCTGAAGCAGGAGCTTCAGTGTTAATTTCAGATATTAATGCAGATGCAGCCAGTCATACCAAAGAGCAAATTACCAGGTCGGGAGGAAAAGCTGCTGTGATTCAGGCCGATGCATCAATCTCCGGCGATGCAGATCGTGTGGTGCAAACAGCTGTTGCCAAATTTGGACAGCTTGATATCCTTGTAAACAATGCCGGCATTTATATTCCTTCTGCTTTTATGGATTTATCCGAAGAATTATTGATTAAAACTATGGATATCAATCTAAAAGGACTCTTCTTCTATAGCAAGGCTGCTGCAAAAAAGATGATTGAAGGCGGTCAAGGAGGAAGAATCATCAATATTGCCTCATGCGGTGCAATTGTTCCGTCCGGTAATCTTATTCATTATGACGCTACAAAAGGTGGTGTAATATCTCTTACCAAATCTTTAGCCAAAGAACTGGGCCAGCATAATATTTTAATAAACGCTATTGCTCCCGGCGGCGTTCCTACGCCGGGTGGGGCAGCAGTTTTGGCATCGCTGAACTTACCACCAGACGCAATACCTCCGGCGCGTTCTGTTCTTGGCCGCTGGGGAACTCCTGATGACATAGCCAAAGTTGTATGTTTTTTGTCAAGCAGTATGTCTGATTATATGACCGGCAGTATTGTAGTTGTTGATGGGGGTTATCTTCTAATGTGAAGGTAGGAGAACACAATATGGGAAAAGTTATGAACAAGAACGAATCTCATGAATTCGAAGGACGAGTCGCTTTGATAACCGGTGGCGGTCGAGGTTTCGGCAAGGCCTTCGGGCAGGCACTCATGGAGCGCGGCGCACGTATCGTTTTGGCGGATATTGATGGTGTAGCAGCGGAGGAAGCTGCTGCTGAACTCCGGGCCAGCGGAGGCGAGGCTCTTCCGGTCGAGTGTGATGTAGCCGATGAGATACAGGTCGCTACCGTGATAGAGCGGGTTGTTTCAGAGTATGGCGGTATCGATATCCTTATAAATAACGCCGGACTGCACTCCGCCGCTTACGCAGAACCAATGACCACCTCGGGAATAGCCAAATTGCGTAGGCTATTCGATGTGAATGTGATGGGTGTAATCATCTGCTCGCTGGCAGCACACCAGGCCATGTCGGGTCGCGGGGACTCAGTGATCATCAATATTTCATCTTCAGCCGCCTATGACTGTCCAACCACCTATGGCGTGTCGAAGCTTGCAGTTCGTGGCCTGACTATCACTATGGCACGCGACTTCAAGGCCGACGGTATCCGCGTGAACGCTATTGCTCCCGGACTGATTTACACCGACACGATCCGGAAAGAATTGCCGGAGTGGATTCTTGACACCATAAAGAAACAGCAAGTCCTGGATTGTGAAGGTGATATTAATGATATAGTCGAAGCAATGCTGTATCTGGCCTCAGCACGATCATCCTTTATTACAGGTGAAACATTGCGGGTGAGCGGGGGTTATACTCTGGCAATCTGAGCTTTGTCGTATTACTGCTCAGAGCGAATTCTAATAATCAACAATATTACTTTTAAGTTGTTAGAAATGAAGGAGCAAAAATATGCCTGAAGATACAACGACACCTCGGCAGCGTTGCGGCGTGATTGGTATGGGTATAATCGGCGTCGGTATAGCAGAATGTCTGATTCGAAATGGTCGCGAAGTAAGCGGTTACGATATTCGCCCTGAAACGATAACCAAAGTTGCCGGCGTTAAGGTCTGTAGCTCACCGGCGGAAGTAGCTATTAATTCTGATGTCATTGTAATCTCCGTGGTCAACGCAGACCAAGCCCGCGCGGTGCTCTTCGGTCCTCATGGGATAGCCGAAGGTGTGCATCCTGACCTGATAGTTGCTCTTATGAGTACGATACGCGTACCTATTGTAATAGAATTGGCCGATGAATCCGTTAAAAATGGCTTTAAGCTTATTGATGTTGCAATTACTACCGGTGGCGCACCAACGTGTAAAGGCACCGCCGGTCTGATGGCAGGGGGAGATGAGGATACTATCGAATCTATACGCAGCGTTATGGAGGAATTTTCGTCGATATTCTCGCATATGGGCCCGATCGGCTCAGGTATGACAGCAAAAGTGGCACGCAACATAATCCACTATTGTGCAAGCATGGGAGCTTACGAAGGTGGACTACTGGTGGAGGCAGCCGGTGTAGATATCAATAAGCTGATCGAGGTTATCCGCAAAAGTGATCCCCACAATATTCAAAGCACGATCATACTCGAAAAGCGTGGCGTAAAGCCTCTTGATGAAAAGGCCTTACCTAAAGAGACGATAGAATTGTTTTATAATGCTGCCAAATTGCTTTATAAGGATCTCGATGCAGGTATCGATCTTGCCAATAGTCTTGGCGTTGAAGTACCCGGCGCAGTATTGGCGAAGCAGCGGGGCGATTTGATCTTTGGCTTACCACTGGGTACAACCAAACACATTGCAGCTGAGGTTAGTGACGACTCAGATCCTAAGCGACGCGGCGCTCAAATGCTGGACAAGGTCTACGGAAAAGGCACGGTTCAGATGCCACCGGCCTCCGATGACTTGCCACCGTTTGTTGACGCTACGTTAAGCATTGTGTTTGGAAATATATGGACACGTCCTCAGCTGTCAATCCGCGACCGGCGGCTTTTGGTGATCGGCGCGATAGCGCAGATGGATCGTCCTGATCTGATCGAAACCCAGGTTCTTGGTGCGCTGGCAAACAATGAGTTGACCGAGGAACAATTACAGGAAGCCGTATTGCACCTGGCATTTTACTGCGGTTGGCCTAAAGGCACAGCAGTTTTTCAGGGAGTTACCTCGGCACTCAAGAAGTTTGCCGAATCCAGGCAGAAGCCTAAGAAAGATAATTAAATGTATAATATATTTATCAGCGATCGAGGAAATAAAAAAAGCTGAAAGCCCATTATTGCCGACTGCTTGATGCAAAACAATGGCAGGAATGGTTTTTCTTTTGGTGCTTCTATTTTACTTTACTGTTTTTCTTCGGCAGCAATTTTCATCCAGTGCCGGACAGTATCGAATTTTACTCCAAGAGCCTTTGACACGCCTTGTATGGACTCTCCTTTCTGCAATAGCTCTATAGATTTCAAAACTTTTTCTTCCGGAGATCTTAACCCATAGAAAATACTTCCGGCTCTGTTGCAAAATGATTTACCACATTTTTTGCACAAAAACCGGCGAGATACGCTACCATCTTTTTTACGGTATGTTCCATTTAAAACAATATTGCCTTTATTTAGTTTACTGTAGAAAACACATTTGGGGTTCGGGCATATATCTGGTTTTAATTGTTTTACGTTATTTTCATTATTTATGGAGCTTTGTTTTTTGGTGTCAACGTTTAGCGGAAAATCAACGTTTAGCGGAAAATCGCCGCCTTTTTTTGCTTCCATAAACTTTTGATGTAATTCATTTATATTATATCGTTTTTTGTCCGGTTTAACCGTTGACTCTTTATTTCCGGCATCTTCAATGAAATTACTTTTATCTGGTTTTTCAGCAGATTCTTCAAACAAAGAATACGGTTTTCCGGCTCGTTCCAGTAATAGATCCAATCTGGCTTCATACATTGCAGGAACTGTTTCTGTCTGAATATTTTTATTTGCCGTTTTTTTGCTAAATATCATTTTCATTCCAAAGCTGCCGGAAAGGTTTCTTCCGTCAGCTGTGACTGCATTTCGGACAATCAGATATTTATCTTTGGATTCAATTTTATCAAGGTATCTGTGATTATTGCTCAAAATCGTTTGTGCAGCACTCGTATTGGCCGTAAATATTGAATAAAAATAAAATACTCCTTCACCCATTTTGAGAATATCAGCTATTGTCTTATCTGTAATATTTCCTTCAAACACATTTTGTTCCTTTAGCTGTCGGTACAAATCATATTTGACAGGTAAACAGATCTGGTGCCCCACATAATGTCCCCAACTATCAAAAGCAATAATATTAAGGTCGGGAAGCAGCATACCGGCTGCTTTTATTGTATTAGCCGTAATTGTGTTTTCGGTCCCGTAAATGTCGCAATGACAG
Source organism: Pseudomonadota bacterium (assembly GCA_018817425.1). NCBI lineage: Bacteria > Pseudomonadati > Pseudomonadota > Pseudomonadota bacterium. The sequence goes on along the minus strand of JAHITX010000079.1, from coordinate 163,346 downwards.
GAAATAATCATACGGATATGTTTATCGGTTTTAACCGTATCATATCTTGTTATGACACCTTCATCGAATTGTTGGCTGCTTTTTAATAATTCAGGAGAGGAAAAAAGGGCTTCTTCAATAGATGAGTAGGTAAAGCGCCTTGTTCTGAGCGAATACCAGACCGGCTGTTGAGCATTCAACGCCACACAAACCTGCATTGGGATTCCGGCTACTTCGGAAAGGTCATGAAGATTTTCTATTCTGGCGTTTCGGGTATCGGACTCCCAATATTGCAATTCCCTCACACTTATCTTTATAGATTCCGCAAAAGCCTCCTGGCTGATTCCACGCCATTTACGGTAGTCTTTAATCAATATTCCCAAAGACATATATAGCTTTGCATTTGTCTGCGCAACCTTTGTTCGTGGTAAAGAGGCCATGTGTAATTTATCCTTTACCCAAATTAATGGAATAAAATACTGTTTGTTGAACTATAAGCCTAATTATTATGCATCAGGATAAAGATATTTGTCAATTGCTGGTTTTTAGGCTTGGCACCGGGATGATAAAAATAAGGAGGATTAATTAACATGTCAAAACATGAAGATTTTGATGTTGCCATTATTGGCGGTGGTGTATCTGGATTGGTTTGTGCCTGTTATCTTCAAAAGGCAGGATTGAAAGTGGCAGTATTTGAAGCCAGGGAGGAATCGGGAGGAGGACGGTGCGCTCACGAAGCTATGCGTCCCGGTCATATAGTTCAGTCCTGTATATGGGGAGATGTAGAGCCTATAATGATGTCTCAACTGGATTTGGAATTGGACAGATATGGATATCAGGATACACATATGATGGCGGATTGGGGCTGGGGCTATATTTTTGAAGACAATACCTGTCTTGTAAATAACTGCTGGGACCCGACAAAAACGGCTGATAAAGTAAGAAGATTTTCGGAAAAAGATGCCCAAAAGATTTTGGATATGGTTGCCTATTTTTCTGAGCCTTATGATGATAAAGTATCCAAGATGTGCAAATTCACAGAGTTGTTTTTCACTGATTTCTGGACCTGGGAAAATTTCGATATTCTTCTTGATCTGGTTGCTCCTGTTTTTCCGTTTAAAGATCCGTACGAGATAACCGACTTAAATGCATTTGAAATGCTGGATGCAATGTATGAAAGCGAACAGTTTAAAATGTATGCCGCAAGTATTGCCATAGGAGGCGCCATATATCCTCACTATACCGGAGGACAGAGTATGCTGGCCGCATTGCTGCCGATGGGATTATATTATTCTCATCCGAAAAACGGATGTCATTCCGTAGCCCATGTATTTATACGTTGTTTCAGGGCTCTTGGCGGTAAGTTGTTTAACAGTTGCCCGGTAAAGAAAATTATTGTTGCAGGAGGAGAAGCCAAAGGAGTTATTTTAGATGATGATGCAGCTTTTCCGGGTAAAGAAATAACCGCAAAAAAGGTTGTAACCAATATAAATCCCCGTTACACATTTTGCGAAATGGTGGGTGAGGAGCATCTCGACAGAAAAGTAATCCAGAAACTTAAGACAAACTGGAAGTATGACGGAGTACTGGTCGAAATACATTTTGCATTAAAACACAGGCCCCGCTTTGAAGCGGAAAAAGATGATCCTGATATTATTCAATCACTGACCGGCATGATAGGACCAAATACCCTGGGAGAACTTATGCAGGGATGGGGAGAAAGAGTCGGCGGCAGAATTCCTTCAGAAGGATTAACACCTCTTAGTTATGTTTATGCTCATATGGATGATCCAACACAAACCAAATCTGATAATTGTGTTATAAATGTTTGCATAGAAGTACCTTATGCAATCTATGAAAAGGGCGGGCCGGAGATCTGGGATGACAAGGATTTCAGAAAGTCTGTATTTGATACTCACATTGGAACCATGGAAAAAGCCTGCCCGGGTTTTACAGATAGTATACTTGACTATTGGTTCACCACACCCCTTGATCTTTCAAGATTTAATCCACACTACACCAGAGGATGTATGAGCGGTGGAAGCACTGCAGCCAACCAAATGTTTTTTGCAAACAGAGCGGATATAGAAGGTTTTGAAAAAGGAGGAGTTGTAACTCCTATTAAAAACCTTTACGGAGCAGGAAGCGTCGGGCCTTCATGGAGCAGCGGCGGAAACGGATACCGTGCGGCATGTCAGATCGCTGAAGAGCTTGGGATAAGAAATCAGCCTTGGTGGGTTCACAGAGCTTTTGAATATATTCAGAAAAAATATATCGACAAGACTTACGTCCCGTTAAAAAAGACGAGCATATTGGACTAGTAATTACAGACTATCGCAAGGAGAAATTGAAATGGATAAAAGAGAATATGATGCTATAATAATCGGCGGTGGTCCCAACGGGTTAACTACTGCTGCATACCTGATAAAAGCAGGCGCCAAGGTACTGGTGATTGAGAAAAGGCGCGAGATGGGCGGCGGCGCAGCTTCCGATAATTCAGGAGGTTTTCGTTATCAGCCTCATGCAACATATATGGTTATGGGCGAATTGATGCCGGCCTATAAAGACTTTGATATGGCTGCTGATGGGGTCAAATTTGTTACTCCCGAAGTTCAGGCAGCCCTGATAACCAAAGATGGCCCCCTGGTTTTTTATCAGGACCCTGAAAAAACAGCGCAATCTATAAGCACATTCTCCAAAGATGATGCAAAAAGTTTTCTCGCCCTTCATGAAGAGATGAAGGCCATCTTTGATGAAATTTTATTTCCTGCTACATATACTTACGCAGTACCTGCTCTTGACCAGTTTGCAATGTTTGAAAAAGCTAACATGCCTATAGCAAATCGATTTGGAGAATTGGCGGAAATGAATTTTTTGCAAATCGTTGATCAGTTTGGTTTTGGCGAGCCTACAAAAACCCTTCTTCTGTATCTGGCAACCATGTGGGGGGTTCCATTTGAGTCGGGATTGGGCTTTTTGTTTCCCCTGTTTGTTTACCGGATGTTAAACAGCGGAATCTGCCGGGGAGGTACTCACAGAGCCATAGGAGCTTTGATTGGAATCACCCATGCAGGTGGAGACGTTGTTGAAGGAATGGCTCCTGAAAAAATCATTATGGAAAACGGCAGGGCTGTCGGGGTTAAGATGGAAGACGGCAGAGAATTCTGGGGAAAAACAATCATTAGTAGTTTAAATCCCGAACAGACTTTTAAGGAGCTTGTAGGAGAAGAGAACTGTACTGACGATCTTAATTTTTATGTCAATGAGTGGAAATGGGAATATTACAGCATGCTTAATTTCAATATTGCCTTAAAAGAACCGGTTGAATATAAGGCTGCAAAAGATAATCCCGATGTAAATAAAGCACTCACCTGTGTTTTGGGACTTGATAATTTTGAGGATCTGAATGCAGGGTTCAAAAAAATGGATAACGGAGAAATTTCACTTCATGCGCATGCTTCTCCCTTAAGTCTTTATTCACCAGGCCTGGCCCCAAAAGGATATCATACAGCCAAATTAGAGACTCTTGCTCCTTTTGATCTTGATGGTGATGCTGCCAACTGGGATGCAAGAGAAAAAGAAATTACCGAAAAGTTTATGGACATGTGGGCAAGTTATTCCACAAATTTCAAATCCGCTTATATGGATGTACACACATCAACCACATCTCCTCTTGATGTGGAAAGAAGATTCGCGACAATGAAAAGGGGAAGCTTCAAACACGGAGCCTACACAGCTTTCCAGCTTGGTTCCAACAGACCGAATCCCCTTTGTTCTTCATACAGAACTCCGATTCCCGGATTATATGTTAATGGTGCTAGCACCTATCCGGGTGGTATGATACTTGGTGCATGCGGTTATGTGGCTGCTTCAGCTATTGTTGAAGATCTCGGCATGGGAAAATGGTGGAGTGACCCGGATTGTGTAATCCAAGCTAGAGAAAAAGGGTTGCTTCCTTGAATGAGGACATAATTTACCCTCCCCATGTTCAGCTCAAGGGAGTGGAAATTAAAACCGGCGGGGTATAAAACCCCGCCCTACCTTAATCTCTCATAGGGCGGCATTTCATATGCCGCCGACAACGCTATAAATTAAGGAGAAAAAGATATGAGCGAAAAAAGATTGTGTACACAAGCCGAGTTGGAAGCTATGTGCATTCCGCCTACAAAACAATTTGCAACAGTACTTGAGAGCGTAGATAAAGAAGCGGCTAAGCAGAAATACGGTGAATTAGAAGACGCTTTCTTTGGTCTTCATATCATGTACCAGAACTGGGTCGCATTTCTTCAGGAATTTATATACAGCAATTACGGACATGAAGGCCTTGCCGGTTCTGCTCCTATAGCTGAAGTTATTATGCAGGCTATCAAATTCGGTATGACAATAGAAGAAGCAGATAAATGCAGCAGATCCGCAAAGGAAGAAATGTCCGTGTTAATTGATGCAGGTAAGATAAAGGAAGCTAAAGATCTGTTTAAGTTTCTGGAAAAAGGATGGCGAGATTATCACGATCTTTACAATAGCTGGACTACTCTTCTTTTATCAAGAATCTATCGCGATCTGGGAGGTCTTGAAGCTCTTGAGAAAGCTCACCGTTATGCCGGCGGCAGTCATTGGATGCCATGGATGGAACAAGATATCCAATGTGATCCAAAGTTTCGCATTCAATACTGGAGCATGTTGATGCATGGCAATCTTTGTGAATTTACAATTGAAGAAGATGATGAAAAGTTTATTATGAAATTGCATGTTTGCGGAAGCTGCGGTCGCCAGATCATAGACGGGTATTATAAGGAACCGATAAATTTTGCAAGGGTCAAAGAAAAAGGCCCTGAAACCTGGTATCGCGATGATTGTACAGTATACCAAACTCATCTGACCATAATACATGCAATGATGTCCATAGAAAAGATCGGAGCTCCATGGCCGGTTATTACATGCAATAATGGCAAAGGACCTGAGCCCTGCCAAATAATATTATATAAGAATCCTAAGACAGCCGCTGCTGAATATTATGAGATGGTAGGCAAACAAAAGCCTAAAGCTTAACCGGAATTACTGCTTACATTAATTCAATGGAAGGGGAAATAAGATGAGATTAGAAAGTAAGGTAGTAATAGTAACGGGAGGAAGCGCTGGTATCGGTAAAGCATTGGCTGCCGGATATGCCAAAGAAGGAGCTAAAGTAGTAATAACCGGCTCTAATCAAGGTCGTCTGGATAAGGCCTTTGAAGAGCTTAAATCTTCCGGTGGCGAGTTTTTGCCGATCCTTTCGGATATTTCCGTTATGGAAGATAATAAACGTATGGTGGAAGAAATAATATCACGCTATGGCAAGATTGATGTTCTTGTAAACAATGCTGCAAAACAGACACCTTCGCTGCCGTTTTGGCTAAGAGAAGAAGATATGTTTGATCAGGTTGTCAAGGTTAACCTGAAGGGATTATACTTTTGCACCCAGGCTGTAGTTAAAACCATGATTGAAAAAAAATACGGCAAAATAATAAATATAGCTTCGAGTCAGGGCCGTATAGGCATTCCAATGAACTCCGATTATGCCTCCACAAAAGGTGCTGTAATAAGTCTGACAAGAACACTGGCTGTAGAATTGGGCCCCTTAGGTATTAACGTCAACGGCATTTGCCCCGGCCTTACTCCTACCGAAGGTATGAAATCCACCGGGCTTTCCCAAGAGCTTACAGATGCAGTAATCAATATGACACCTCTGCGAAGGACTGGGGTGCCAGAAGATTATATCGGAATAGCGATCTTCTTAGCTTCTGATGAAAGTTCTTTTATGACCGGACAAACCGTTTCCGTTGACGGTGGAATCAGTATGCCGTAAAATTGAAGGGTTCGAGGATTCAAGGGGTCAAGGGGGCGACAGCATAAAAATGCCGAGATGTAGGGGCGGGTTCACAACCCGCCCAATGTGATGCATATATAGTCGTAGGGCGGGGTTTTACACCCCGCCGTGATATGAGCTGGGTTTTACACCCCGCCAAATCTCTATAAATGGAGTATGAATTAAATGAAATCACTGGAAGGTAAAATCGCTCTTGTAACAGGTGGAGCCGGAGGTATCGGGAAAGCGGCAGCTTTGCTTTTAGCCCGTGAAGGAGCCAAAGTTGTTGTAAATACCGGTTCCAATATTAAAGGTGGCGAAGAAGTAGTCCGTCTCATAAAGGAAAAAGGCGGCGAAGCTATATTCGTGCAGGGAGATGTTTCCAAAACAAAGGATGTTGAAAATCTGATTGACAAAGCCGTAAAAACCTATGGCCGTCTGGATTATGCTGTTAATAACGCCGGGGTTATACCGGATTTCATCCCAACAGCCGAAACTTCGGAAGAAAGCTGGGACCGTACAATTAATGTAGATTTGAAAGGCGTCTGGCTTTGCATGAAATATGAGATTCTTCAGATGTTAAAACAGGGCGGCGGTTCTATTGTTAATGTTTCCTCAGCCGTTGGTCTGGTTGGATCTTTTGGAGTTTGCCCATATGTCGCCAGCAAACACGGAGTAGTCGGCCTGACAAAAGCAGCGGCTCTTGAATATGCAAAAGCCGGAATCCGTGTAAACGCAGTATGTCCCGGTTCCACGGAAACGCCCGGCTTTGATAAAACACTGGAACTTTATCCACAGGTAAGAGATATAACATTAGCCATTTGTCCTATGGGACGGATGGGGGAACCGGAAGAAATAGCCGAGGCAATTGTTTGGTTATGCTCGGACAAAGCTTCTTATGTCACCGGTCATGCCATGGTTGTAGATGGTGGAATGATAGCACAATAAAGGAGGTATGCAGTGGCTGAGACAAACAAGGCTGATCCCAAAAAGCCTGAGGCAAAGAAACCTGAAACAAAAAAAACTGAACCATGTATGCGTATGAAATCAACCGGCCTCGGAACTACATTGCTGTTTGCTGAAGTAGATAAAGTTGGCGTCATGGACGATATGCTGATTTTACATATTAATTCGGTCTCACCTGTGCGCTGGCACATCAGAGCCGGAATTACATATAAGGGAATGCTTCAACTTTTATGGGCCGTTTTTAAGAGTTTTGTAGCTGTAAAGTTTGTATTTCTTGGCTTTACTAAAATGAATAATCCTAAATTACCGGAAGATTTTTAAAAGTATATAATAAACCCTATAAGGAGAGACAATGGAAGTGCAATTCAAATACTTATTTACTCCTTTTAAAATCGGATCAATAACTGTAAAAAACCGGATTTTCAGCAGTTCACATCTAACACAGCTTGCGGATCAGAATCATCTGATAGATGACAGATATATTGAATATCAAAGAAACAAGGCCAAAGGCGGTCTGGGAATGACCATTTGCGGTATGATGAATATTATGCCCAATTCAAGAGAATTTTTATTCATACAGGAAATATATGATGAAAAAGTTGTTCCCAGATTAAAACTGCTTGCTGATGCGGTGCATGAACAAGATTGTAAAGTTCTTGCCCAGCTTGTACATTGCGGCAGAGAAACTGATATAGAGATTTCCAGGCAAGCATCCTGGGCGCCTTCTCCTGTGGCTCCTTCAGTAGTATTTCATGATACGCCTAAAGCAATGGAAATCGAAGATATCAAAACAGTAGTGAAGGCATTTGGTATATCGGCAGGATTTGCGAAAAAAGCCGGCCTGGATGGTGTTGAACTCCACGGTGGTTCAGGTTATATGATTGAGGAATTCATGTCGCCATATAGCAATAAAAGAACTGATGAATATGGCGGCGACATGGATAAGAGATTAAGATTCCTTCTTGAAGTAATTGACTCCGTCCGTGAATCAGCAGGAAGCGACTTTGTACTGGGTTTAAGAATGGCAGGTGATGAACTGGTGCCCGGAGGATATAACATAGATGAAATGAAGCAGATCGCCCAAAAGCTGGAAGATCATGGAGGAATTGATTATCTTTCCATAACAGCTCCCTTTTATGATGCTTTTATGGCTATCGGAACCGGCATGCAAACACCTTTAGGGCTTTATGCCGGTCAATGCGCCCAATTCAAGGAAACAGTTGATCTTCCCATAATGACTGCATTCAGAATTAATGACCCTATCCAGGCTGAAAAACTTTTAGCAGATGGGGTTATGGATATGGTTGGTATGGCGCGTGCTCTTATCGCAGATCCTGAGTTGCCGAACAAGGCAAAAGAAGGAAGAATAGAAGAAATCAGGTCATGCATTGCCTGTAACCAGGGTTGTCTTACACGAATTTTCAAACAAAAACCGATCTCCTGCCTCCAAAACCCTGAAACAGGCCGTGAAAAAGAGCTCGGTCCTATGGAACCGGCCAAGACAAAAAAGAAGGTTGTAGTTATTGGTGGGGGCCCTGGAGGTATGGAAGCAGCCAGAGTAGCCAGATTAAGAGGCCATGAAGTGGTGCTCTTTGAAAAAGAAAATGAACTGGGGGGGCAAGTCAATATCGCAGTCAAAATACCTGCAAGAAAAGAATTCGGAGGTTGTATCAGATACCGTACAAAACAGATGGAGATATTGGGAGTTAAAGTAATTCTTGGAACTGAAGCAACACCTGAATTGATTGAAAAAGAAAATCCTGATGTAGTTATAGTAGCCACTGGTTCCACACCTCTTATTCCTCCTATGCATGGAACTGACCAGGATAATGTGGTTAGTGTACATGATGTGCTGCTGGAAAAAATTGAAATCGGCGAAAAGGTTCTCGTTGTTGATGGCGGTGAAGGTCATTGGGAGTGTTGCAGTGTGGTAGAATATCTGGTTGATATGGGTAAAAAAGTAGAAATTATCACTCCATTGATGTTTGTAGGTCAGGAACTTGTAACAACAACCGATCTTACCGCTTTTTATATGAGGATGCGGCCAAGAGGTGTGGTATTTAGTCCCAACACAGTTATAAAAGAAATCGCAGGAAATACGGTAGTAGTACTGGATATCTTCGCCTTTTCGGAAAGAACAATGGAAGATGTTGATACCGTGGTTCTATCTATGGGAAATCAGGCAAACAATCAAATTTACTATGATTTAAAAGGCAAAGTAAAAGAATTGTATGCTATTGGTGATTGTTTAACTCCCCGCAAAGCTATTGATGCAATTTATGATGGGTACAATATCGGCAGAATTTTGTAATATATACTTATACAGTTTACTGTGAGGCCTGTCAGGCAAGGCCTAACGGTGGAGCGATATGCTATCGTCAGTCACAAGCAGCTCTTTATCCTTCCCTTTCAGGTTGCAAGAGACTGAAATAGCATATCATCCTCCGCCGATATTTATTTCGTGGATAGGTAAAAATGAATAGATATAATTATTTAAAGTATTTTGGATTGTCATTTTGTTTATTATTTATTCTTCTTTTGTGTGTTAATACCTTACAGGCTATTGTTTTACCCAAAATAATCGACAAAACCAACTGTAGCCGATATGAAGATATTTTGATTCCTGCTTTATTTCGAGCGGTTAAAAAGGGAGACTTTGTTATTACACCTGGAAAGGTGAACTTTAATTACAAGTTTCAAGATAGCTTTATTTCCGCGAGTAATAAAAATGCCGGTAAATTTGATGTAAATCAAGAAGGAGATTTAATAGATAAAAAGACAAAATTTTGGCCTAAGAACAATGTTTACGGCTGTCCATTTCCTGATATTGATCAAAAAGATCCCATGGCTGGAGTTAAGATTATGTGGAATTTTTATTTTCAAAGATTCCGTTTCATGGCTCTAATTGAGAGTGGTCAACTTATATGGATAACCAGGGAGGGTGAAGAACGTTATGTGCTTGCTACTACGTACTTATTATATACAATGGGCCGTCCGCCCGGTCAGGAAATAAATAATCCTGATAATGCTCTAATGTATGAGTTTCAAAGAATGTTGGAACCGATGAGTATGAAAGGAACTAATACATTGGCTTACACCTATATAGGATCAAAGCCAGACACAAGTTATGCCTATGTTCCTGCTATTCGCAGGATTCGCCAAACCGGCTCAACTACGAGGTCAGACCCTTTTATGGGCTCTGATTCATGGCTTGATAATACTTATTTGTGGAACGGAAGAAATGATTCGATGATATGGAATTGCGTCGGTGAAAAGACAATTCTCGTTGGTTTTACCAGTCCGAAAATGATTCCGGTAGAAGATATGCCTGATGGAAGTATTACAACAAAATATCCCTCAAACAAGCGCCTTACATTAAACTATGAAACCCCAGGATGGACAGGCGTGTCGTGGGCACCGGCTCCGAATACTATTACTTATGCTCCAAGAAAGGTCTGGGTTATAGAACAACGGCCTAAAGATCCATATTATAGTTGGGGGTTACATACACTTTATGTGGATCAAGATACCTATACCATATGGTACAAGGAAGTATATGAAAGATCTGGCAATTTTCGGACATGGTGCGCCTCTTTCGCTCACTACAGTGAATCTCCAGGAGGTAAAAATAATACAGGCCAATGGGATGCTCTTCTTTTTATTGACGAGAAAACTCATCATGCCACAGCTGTATGCAGTTATCCAAGGTCTGACCTGCGTCTATATATGCCTACTACCAAAATGGATGTTGTTTTTTTCTCAGTAAGTAACTTTTTAAAATTATCTAAATAATTAAATCTCAACACATAATCATTTCGCTTTTTAATATAATGAAGGAGAATAAAATGGAAAGTATTGCACAATTAATGAATTTAGAAGGTAAAGTAGCAATTGTAACAGGCGGTGCATTAGGAATCGGAGAATCAATATCTATGCGCCTTGCCGAGGTTGGAGCATCCGTGTTGATTGCTGATATCAATATCGAAGCCGCAAATAAAACCGCAGTAAAGATTGCTGAAACAGGTGGCAAAGCCAAAGCTGTTAAAACCGATGTCAGCAATGCTAATGACACTGAACAACTCATAAAATCTGCTGTATCTACATTTGGCGGGATAGATATTCTTGTAAATAATGCAGGCATCTATCCGCCATCTCCGGCCGTCAATATGTCAGAAGATCAATGGGACAAAGTACTATCTATTAATCTAAAAGGTACTTTTCTTTGCGCACAAGCCGCAGCTAAGGAAATGATTAACGCAGGCCGTGGCGGTAAAATCATCAACCTTGCTTCAGCCGGAGCAATAGTACCAACCGGAATGATGTCACATTATGATTCATCCAAAGGAGGCGTTATCTCGTTCACCAAGTCTTTGGCCAAGGAACTCGGGCAGTTTCAGATCACGGTTAATGCAGTTGCACCAGGTGGTGTTCCTACAGAAAGCAGTGCGGCTGTTGCAGCAGAAATGATAAAGATATTGAATCTTCCTAAAGACGCTGTACCACCACCACGTTCTGTATTGGGTCGCTGGGGAAGTGCCGATGATATAGCAAAGGTTGTATGCTTTTTGTCAAGCGGTATGGCTGATTATATGACCGGAAGTATTGTATCCGTTGACGGTGGTTTCCTTTTGATGTGAATAATATACGATAAATCTTATACAATATATTCCATGGAGCAATTTTAGGAGCATGGGCTCTTTTTCTAATTTTCTCGGACTCTTCACCGAAATAAAGTTACTCAAAGCAGCCCGGCTTCGACCATTATATCTACAACCTTTTCTTCTTTACCTATTGCCATTATATGAACACCATCACATATTTTTTCTTCCTTTATCTTTCTTATCATACGCCCTGCAATCTCAATTCCCTTGGCTAATGCTCCGCCTTTTGGAGCTGAAGCCATTTCATCTATCAGATTGGAAGGGACAAAAACGCCCGCAACGTTTTTATTCATAAAACGGGCCATAGGAGCGGAAGTTAAAAGTATAATACCGGCAAGTATTTTAACCGGAAACTGCTTTGCGTAATCCATAAAATTTTTGAAATTATCAAGATCATATACTGCTTGCGTCTGTATAAATTCAGCACCTGCTTCGATCTTTTTCTCAAACTTTATCAACTGCGGCTCTAAAGGTTTGGCCTCAGGCGTTACAATAGCACCTGCGCAAAAACTTACTCCTCCGTCGAGTTCATTTCCCGCCATGTCTTTTCCCGTTTCAAGGTTTCTTATGGCAGAAACGAGCTGGCTTGAATCAAGATCAAAAACGCCTTTTGCTTCCTTGTGATCTCCCAGCATAACCGAATCGCCTGTAAGGCATAAAACATTGTTAATGCCACGACTGGACGCAAACAAAAGATCAGCTTGCAGTGCCAGCCGGTTGCGGTCCCGGCAGGTCATCTGAAGAATTGGCTCGCCACCAAGTTCTTTTACTAAAAGAGCACCGCCTAAAGAAGGATATCGCATAACAGAACTCTGATGATCGGTTACATTCATGGCATCCACCTTATCTTTCAGCAATTCAATATGGTGGGTCATTTTATCAAGGTTCGTACCTTTGGCCGGAGCGACTTCACAAGTCACAACAAATCTACCGGAATCCAGGGCTTTTTTAAATGCTGACGGCATAAATTATTTCCTTTCATTATCTGAAAGCATATAGCATCAAACCGGAATTTGATATTTTCCAGGACTGGGTTCACCAAGATGATTTCGAGGTTTTTTGTAAACCCGCATAACATCAAGGCGTTCAAGTTCTTTTAATCGATTATAAATTAAAGTCCATGCACAGTCTTTGTTGGAATCTATTTCACATTTCCCGTTATTTGTACCACCGCAGGGACCGTTTACCAAACCTTTGTGACAGGCAGTTACAGGACATATTCCGCCGGTTTCTCCTATGACGCATGTGCCGCATTGTGTGCAGACTTCATTATATTCGCCGGCGCCTGTTTCCTTGCCGATAAAAAGAGTATTTAGCGCCGGAACGGCTAACTTTTTAATCTGACATGCTATGGTTTGAACACCGAACGCACATGTCATGATAAGCAGCCCGTCAGCCTGTTTCAACTGAGCCTCAAATTCTCTTAAAATATCTGCAGTCAGATTATCACAAGCCACCGGAACAACCGTGGTACCTGTTACTACCTTGCCTTTCTCCGACAAGGATTTCTTCATAGCTTCCACCTGAAATATACCGCCGGTTTGAGTAAGGGTAACGCAAGTTCCGCAGCCGATTATAAATACTCTGTTTATCCCGTAAAGAAGGCTTTCAATTTCTTCCATTGGCTTTTGTTGGGTAATAGATCGGATCATAACTGATTATTCTCCTTTTCCAGATCGCATCTAAGGCACCTTCTTGCTTCAAAGTGCACTTCCTGTTCAGAAAGTCCTTTCTCCACTTCCCTGAAATCTTTTATCCTGTTTCCCGGATCTTCCAATTCCACTTCCACTCTACGCTTTTCTTCAGTTGATTCATCTTCTAGTGCAAGTCCTGTTTCTTCATGCATGGCAGTTTTTTCATCCATAATCTGTATTCTGCTTTTTTCACCCTGAAGATATTTATCAATAGATATGGCAGCCCGCCTGCCGGAAGCAATTGCCTGAATTACGGTACTGGGGCCTGTAGTAAAATCACCACCCGCAAAAACACCTGCTATATTTGTAGAAAGTGTGTTTTCACTAACCTGCAGGCTGCCCCAGAGAGAGCGCTCTATCTGGCTGTCTTTGGATAAAAACGAAACATCCGGTGCCTGACCGATTGATATGATGACTGTATCAGCTTCCAATGCCAGAGTATTATTTTCATCAGTGACAAGAGTAGATTTGCCGCTATCATCATAAACAGTTTCACTACCTACAAATTCCATACCCGTTACTTTGCCGTCCTTATGGAGAATTCGTTTAGGCAACCAAAAAGGAAGTATATCCACACCTTCTTCTATTGCTTCTTTGATATCTTTTTCCCAGGCAGGCATTTCTTCAATTGACCGCCTGTATAAAATCTTAACATTATCTGCGCCAAGCCTTAATGATGACCTCGCAACATCAATTGCTACATTGCCTCCGCCAATAACAATTACACTACCCTTAAGATCAGGTTTATTGTCCAGTCTTATATCAGTAAGAAATTTTAAACCGTAAAACAATCCGTCCGGGTTATCATCTTCACCTAGGATACCTGCCCTCATACTGGCCTGTGCGCCTGCTGCAATAAATACGGCAGCAAATCCTTCATCCAAAAGATCATTTACCGTATGATTTGCGTCAATTGGTGCGTTATATAAAATATCAACACCACAGCTTATAATATAATCTATTTCTTCTTCTATTATTTTACGTGGAAGACGAAATTCCGGAACGGTAATTCCAAGCATTCCGCCGCCTGCGGGCTGACTTTCAAATACAGTGGTGAGGTATCCCTTTTTTGCAAGAAAATACGCACAAGTGAGGCCTGCCGGCCCTGCACCAACTATAGCTATTTTTGGAGAATGGTTAACCGGAAACTTATCCTTTCTTCTTCCTATGTTTCCAAAATACCAGTCTGCAACAAATCTCTTGATAGATCTTATTGCAACCGGATCATCAAGTTCACCTCTGCGGCATTTATATTCACAGGGATGTATGCAAATTCTGCCGCAAACTGCGGGAAAGGGATTTCTTTCCCGGATAATATCGACTGCCTGCTCGTATTTACCAAGAGCGGCAGCAGCTACATAGTTTGGCACATCTATTCCGGCCGGACAGGCATGCTGGCATGCGGAAATCACCATGTTATCACATACTGCTCCCGCACAACGCTTTTCATGAATATGATCTTCGTATTCTTTAAGAAAATATTTTAATGTTGACAATGCCGGTTTGGCGCAGGTCTGGCCCAGTCCGCAAAGAGAAGTTTCTGCTACCGTTGCGCCGATAGTTTTTATTCTTTCTATATCTTCAATGCTTCCGTGTCCCTGAGTGATCCTTGTAAGAATTTCCAACATCTGAGTTGTACCAAGCCGGCACGGGGCACATTTGCCACACGATTCAGATTGTGTAAAGCTTAAGAAGAACCGTGCAATTTCAACCATGCAGTTGTTTTCATCCATTACTACCATTCCGCCTGATCCCATAATAGCCCCAAGCTTCTGAATGGTTTCGTAATCAATTGGCATATTAATATGTTGCTGGGGCACACATCCGCCTGATGGGCCACCCATCTGAACGGCCTTGAATTTTCTGCCTTTGGGAATTCCGCCACCGATATCAAATATTACATCTTTTATGCTGATCCCTATCGGCACTTCCACAAGCCCGGTATTATTCACTTTGCCGGCAAGTGAAAATATCTTGGTGCCTTTGCTTTTTTCTGTACCGAATTGACCGTACCAATCCCGACCATTATTTATAATAAGCGCAATATTGGCTAAAGTTTCGACATTATTTATATTTGTAGGCTTGGCATCAAGCCCGGCCTGCGCCGGAAATGGTGGGCGCGGCGACGGCATACCACGCTTGCTTTCAACAGATGCCATAAGTGCTGTTTCTTCTCCACAGACAAATGCGCCGGCGCCTTTCTTTAAGCCTATTTTTAAATTCAACCCGGTACCTAAAATATTTTCTCCCAGAAGGCCCAATTCTTGCGCCTGTGCAATGGCAATTGTAAGATTGTTTACGGCTATGGGGTATTCTTCTCTTACATATATATACCCATATTCGGCACCTATGGCATAAGCTCCGATAATCATGCCTTCTATCACTGTGTGCGGATCACCTTCAAGAATAGCCCGATCCATGAATGCACCGGGATCTCCTTCATCTGCATTGCAAATAATATATTTCGGCTTGCCTAAAGCACGGCGGGCAAGTTGCCATTTTACGCCGGTTGGGAAACCGGCCCCTCCCCTGCCCCGTAATTTTGATGCAAGTACTTCTTCTATAACTTCTTCTTCTGTCATTTTTAAAAGCGCTTTGGCAAGTGCCTGGTATCCACCTGCTGCAATATAATGCTCTATTTTTGTCGGATCTATCCGCCCGCATTTGCCCAAAACTCGCTTTTCCTGTTTCTTGTAGAAAGGAATCTCTTTGCGATAGAAAACCGGTTTTAATGTTTTAGGATCATGATATGCCAACCGCTCAATTAATTTCTTATTCTTTATAGTCTCACTTACTATTTGTGTTGCGTCTTCAGGATCTACTTCCTGATATACAATCCCTAAAGGTTCAATAGCAATTAATGGAGCCTTGGCGCAAAATCCATGGCAACCTGTTGCTCTTACTTCCACATCGGAAAAAAGACCTTGTTTTAATACCTCTTCCTGCAAGGACTTAAATACATCTGCTGCACCGTATGCCCGGCAACCGGTCATGCATACATGGATTTCGGTTTTCTTTTTAGCTGTATCAGCCAGAATTTTATTTCGAAACGATTCAAGCTGTTTTATGGATTGGAATCCGGATTTGCTTTTGTCCATAATATTTAATCGTCTCCCTTAAGTTTTCCGTACTGATCCAGTATACTTGTAATTTTTTTAGGAGATAGCTTGCCATAATAATCCCGGTTTGCCATCAGTGTTGGTGCCAAAAAACATGCTCCGAGACAAGCTACTGTTTCTAATGTAAACTTATAATCCTGGCTTGTTTTGCCTTCTTCAAGGTTAAGCTCTTTTTTAATCATGTTAAGAACACTTTTACCACCCTTTACGTGGCAGGCCGTACCACGACAAACTTTGAGCACACATTTTCCCTTAGGTTCCGTTGCTAATCCGGAATAAAATGTTATAACGCCCTGGACATGAGACGGAGACAACTTAAGTGCCTGGGCTATCGGTTCAACAGCCTCAGGAGGAATATATCCTACAGTTTCCTGTATTTCCTGAAGCAAAGGAATAAGACCCCATTTTTCATCCTGATGCTTTTTAATAATATCTGCAATACTACTCCAGTTAATCGGTTCAGGTTCCATTTTTTGTCTTACTCCTTAAAAACAATTAGAATAAAGGGGCAAAGGATTCGAGGGGTCAAGGGTTCAAGTGTTTAAATGTTAATAATCTTAACTGGTTTGCCTTATGTTCTTTCAAGATCCCCAATACCTCTTGTTTCTTTTAAGGTTAATAGTTTATATTAATTTCTCACTTGAACCCTTGACTCCCTGAATCCTTTTTATACTTTTTCTATTTTAACCCGGCAGAGATTCACACCACACCTGTCCGCCTGATTTATTTCTTCAAGAGCAACAATATTCATTACATCATTATTATTTACTGCCATTGGAATGAAAATATGCCCGGCAGGAAGAGAAGTATTTATCCTGAATTCTCTTTCAATTGAACCGTATGCTGATTTCACTCTGATTCTTTTATCATCATCTAACTCAAGCTTGCGACAATCGGATACTGAAATCTCGATTTCACCCTTTTTATCATATAAACTGATTCTTTTTGAACGAGATGTTCTTGTTCCACTTCCCAAATGAAAGCGCAAAGAACCGATTCGGGCTGTTAAAGGATAATTCTCATCTATTGGCAAAGTACTCTTTGGTGTAACAGGAGAAAATATAAATCGATGTCCGTTTCCATTAAATGGTGTTTTGGAATCATTATTTCTAATCCAGTCCTGGCGATGATTTCCAAGCCCTTCATACATGGGAATAACCCGCCTGATTTCCTGTCTTATTTTTTCTATTGTCTCGTATTGCTCAGAATATCCCATTTTTTTTGCCAAAAGGGAAAGAATCTGCCAATCCGCCTTTGACTCACCCGGTGGTGATACTGCTGGCGCAAATGTCTGGATACGACCTTCCATATTGGTAAATGATCCGCTTTTTTCAGCAAATAAAGCCGCCGGAAGGATTACATCGGCAAGTTTTGCTAAGCGATTGTTTAATATGTCCTGGACAACTATAAATTCTAATTTTCCAAGAGCAGCTTCTACCCTTTTTGGCTGGGGAAGTGCTCTTATAAGGTTTTCCCCCATAATATATGCGGCTTTTAGTTGTCCGCTCTCAGCCGCTTCGATAAAGCCTGCCATATCAAGCCCTGGTTCTAAAGGCAGTTTTACTTGCCACTTGTTTTCAAATATTTCCCTGTTTTCATCAATGCCAATAAAGCGTCGTCCGGGAAGAAAATCCGGAACAGCACCCATATCAAAAGCACCTACCTGATTATTTTCTGCAACCGGAATATAAAAACCGCATCCTTTCTTACCAATACTTCCGGCAAGAAGTCCCAGATTATACAAAGCATCAACAGTTCTCATGCCTTCCGGAGTATGCAAAATATCAGGCCCGATAACAAAAGCGATATTTTTGCCTTTAATCGAATCTGCCGCTTTTTCCAATTCCTGATATTTTATCCCGTTTTGACTTAAAATTTTGTTCTCATCCAATGCATTCAGGCTTTTAGCAAACGAGTCGAGTCCTTCAGCATAACAGCCAACAAAATCCTTATCATAAGCTTTCTCTTTTATTATTATTTTAGATATTACATTTATCAAATCAGCACTTGATGCTTCCAAGTGTTCAGGCGGTAAAGGGCAAATCCATTGTTTGGCCAAGGTAGAAAGATCGGTAGGCTCTGAATCCATAACAATCATAAATGATCCGTTTCCGGCAGCTCTTTTGAGATGATAACCTGCAACCGGCACCGTATGATCGCAATCAACATTTACTGCAAAAATAACATGGGCATTTTTTAAATCAGACAACGGTGTAACGCGGCATGTCCCATATGTCTTTTTTTCAATATATGATAAAAGTATTTGTCCCGGTACATAACAGCCGTTTATCACGTTAGAGGTTTGAAAAATTACACGGGCGATTTTCTGGAATAAATAATTTTCCTCATTGGAACATTTTGATGATCCAATAAATGCGATGCTTTGCGGGCCGTGTTTTCTCTTGATTTCGGAAAGCTTTGAAGCAACAGTTTCCATTGCATTGTCCCAGGAAACCTTTACCTGCACATCTTTTAAATCTTCATCTTTCTGTCTGATCATGGGGTGAGTAAGTCTGTCAGGTGAGTTGATATAATCGTTTGAGAAATGCCCTCTCACACAAAGAGTCACACCATTAACCGTACTCTTATAATGCGACGGATTAATTTCTACTATTCGGCCACCGGATACTCCGATGGTAAGAGAGCATCCTGCTCCGCAGAATCCGCAGATGGAATCATTTTCTCTTTCGGGCGTGCCTGCATGTTGAAAGTATTTTGGTGCCAATGCACCGGTAGGACATACAGAAACACATGTACCGCAGAATGTGCAATTGGAATTTTCTAAAAAATTTTCATGAACCGTTGCGGGTCTTGATCTAAATCCCCGGTTGTTATAGTCAATAGCTCCTGTGACTACGAGTTCGTGATCCGCACGGATGCATTTGCCGCAAAGAATGCATTTGCTTAAATCCCTTGTTATGAAAGGATTGATCTGCTCAAAAGGTTTGTAATTCGGCATCTTGTAAAGGCCATGCTCTGCCACACCTAATTTAGCTGCAATTATTCTAAGCTCACAGCGATTACCCTTACTACAGACAATACATGATTCAGGATGCTCTGCCATCATAAGACGCACAATATTGCGGCGATGATTTAAAATACGGGGGGTATCGGTTAATACTTCCAGGTCCGGCACGGCAGGAGTTACACATGAAGCCATTAAACGGCCGGATTTTTTATCTTCAACAAGACATATCCGGCAGGCCCCATATGGTTTAAGCTCCGGATGAAAACACAGTGTGGGAATATAAATGCCATTTTGGGTTGCAGCTGTCAGAATGGAGGTTCCGGGATTACATGTAATCTTTTGATCATTGATATTGAACAAAATATTTTCCACGATCAGCTCCTTTGGGCAAAATAAAGAAGTATTTATTTTAAGCCGGCAGCATCAAAATATTTCCTCAACTTATCTTCACCACCTATTGTAATAATATGAACACCCTGGCAAAGCTGCTTTAAGCCTTTAATAGTATCCGAAAACAATTCTATGCTTGCTTGTTCTTTATCCGCTGCTTCGGAAAGTTTTCTTATCATCCATTCAGGCACCAATCCTGGTTTCATATGACGGTTTAAAAACTTAGCCATTCCTGCAGTTCGTATTATCATTACTTCTGCAATTACCGGAATCCCGAAGGTATTCGTACGACCCAGAAATTTCTCAAAACGATCAAGATCAAATACCGGCGTAGTTAGAAAATAACCCGTTCCGATTTGAATCATTTCTTCCATTTCCTTCATTTCAAGATCGGGAACATTTTTACCCCAACCCGACTCAACACCTGATCCCATAAAAAATTCCGCACTAGCAGATAGTTCTTTTCCTTCTAATGTTTGGCCCTTTCGCAGATGTTCAAGAACGGATTGCAACTTACCGGCATCCACATGGAAAAACATCATTTCATTAAGACTGTCGCCGGTAATACGGTAATCTTCAGTAAATACCAACAGATTATCTATACAGGATTCATGCGCATGCAGAAGGTCTTGTTGAAGCTGAAGTCGATCCTTATTTCTGGTAGTAGTTTGATATATGGGTTCAAAACGATTGTGTTTGAGGACATCACAAGCATTAATGCTATCAACGGCAACACCTTCAAAATCAATCTCTGACAGTGATACGCCATCTACGCGGCCTCTGACAAGCTTCAGGCTTTCGATAAGCTCATTCGGATCCTTATCCATAGGGGACTGAAATTCAGAAGTCACAACAAAATCTTTTCGCTGGAGAGCTTCTTTAAGCTTCATTCGCACCTCCCTGGCATTAAGAATACTACACTATATTCTTACGATCCAAGCAATCGCGCTACTTCGGTTTTTAATTGAGCAAGAGGAAAAGGTTTGGAAAAGCAGACATCGGCACCGTATTTTTTCATCTGATTAAATTTTTCTTCATCAAGATATGCTGACAAAACTATAATTTTGGTATTTTTAGTTTCATCATTACTCTTTATCATTTTGCATACCTCATTTCCCTTGATATCAGGCATCATGATATCAAGAATTAAGAGATGAGGCTTAAAATGATTGACCTGGAGACCTGCCTCAAATCCGTCAGATGCAGAGATAACCTCATAGTCATTTTCATCTTCTTCCAGCGATTGCACAATTGATTCAACAATTATGGGATCATCATCAACCACAAGAATTCTTTTGCGGCTATCTTTTGTCTCTTTTTCAGGAATCGGAATTCCTTGTTTTAGCATAAATGTTTCAAGGTCATTTATGCTGATACGGCGATGTCCTCCCGGAGTTTTATAAGCCTTGAAATATCCTGCATCGATCCAGTTTATAATGGTTTTAGATGATACTCTGCAATACTTGCCAGCTTGATATACTGTGAATATGTCATCCATATAGGGACTCCTTTTTTTGCGAGCTTTTTGCCCCTTGGAATACTCTGCTGAAATGGAGTGAAGAAGGTCGAATTAGAGCTTTTTGATTATTATATTAATTGCAGAATTATATCTTTGTCAAGAAATTTTTATAAAAAAATTATAAATATATATAATATATTGTATTTTATACTAATAATTGATTGCAAGTAACCGGCTTGATACTTGCAATGTTCCTATATTATATTTATTTTAGTTATTATAGTTTATATGGCTCATCTTAGCCCTGTTTTACAGGCAGCAAAATTGTAAACTGTGCTCCTTCGCCGGGGGCGCTTTTTACCTTTATGTCACCGCCATGATCCTGTATAAACCCATAGCAGACGGATAACCCAAGCCCGACCCCTTTTACGCTGGGCTTTGTAGTAAAAAAACTGTCAAAAATTTTATCCATATTTTCTTCCAATATTCCGCCACCTGTATCTGCAAACTGTATGTTAACAAATCCATTTGACTCAAAAGTCTTAACTGTAAATGTACCACCATCTACCATTGCATCCTTTGCATTTGAAACCATGTTTAAAAAAACCTGACGTAACTGGTTAGTTGATGCTATTACTTTATTTATTTTATTATCGAATTCCGTCTTTATTTTTATGCTGTTTTCCTGGAATTGTTTCTCATAAAGCATCATTATTTCATCTATTATAACATTTACATCCACAGGTTTCTTTTCCTCATACTCGGGCTTGGAAAAAGACAGCATTTTGCGAAGCATTTCTGCAAGCCGGACAATTTCCGAAAGTGACATTTCCAGCAATTTTCGCCTTTTATTTTCAGGCGAAATTTCCGTTTTTAACAATTCAAGTGTATTCATAATTCCATAAAGAGGATTATTAAGCTCATGTGCTATCTGTGATGTAAGGCGTCCCATTGCAGCCAGCTTTTCCGACTGCAAGAGTTGTTCGCGTGTATCTCTTAGCGTGTGCTCCATCTCAATCCGTTCGGTAATATCAACAAATGATCCTACAGTTGTAGCCTCATTACCATTATCATCATAAATCATGGCAGCAGACAAATTGCCTTCAATAGTCTTTCCATCCTTACGTACATAATGCACGGGTTGAGAACGGAACATTCCGACACCGCCATGTTCAGGGCTGCGTATCATCTTCATGATTTTATGTGCCATGTCTTCAGGATAAATTTTACTTATATTCATTTTACCTATTACTTCGCTGGCCGGATATCCAAGCATGTCTTCTGCTGCCCGATTCCATATAATAATATTGCCCTTAATATCGGCAGCTATTATTGCATCAGGTGAATTCTGAATAATCTTGTTCATAAAATCCCATGCTTCTTTAAGTCTTCTTTCCATCTCAAACCGGTGGGATTGATCAACAACTATTCCCTCATACCCTACGATATTACCATTAAGGTCATACCTGACATGGCTTGTCATCAAAACCGGAATGGAGCTTTTATCTTTTCGCTTAAAAATTGCCTCATAATCTATAACACGCCCATCTCTTTCTATCATTTTCTGAAACTCTCGCCTATCATCAGGGTGAGTATAAAGATCAGTAATGATATTAATTTTTAAGAATTCTTCTTTGCCTGAATATCCCAGCATATCGAGTATACCCTGATTTGCATCCATAAACTTACCATCCTTTGTGCTGATATATACACCAACTCCTACATGCTCAAACAAATTACGATAGTCTTCAACGGATGCTTTTAATATGGCTTCATGCTGTTTACGGTAAGTAATATCCCGATAGATAAACACGCTTGAAAACGTACAATCTGAATTTTTCAATGATATTTTCTTTACCATAAAAGTTTTATCAATTTTTGGAATATAAAGCTCCTGCCGAAACTCTTCTTCGTTTAAAGTTCGGTCTTGACCTTTCACAGTGCACCATGGGCAGATATCATTACTGTCATTAATTATCTTATAACATTTTTTGCCTACACCATTACCAAACATACGAACCATGCTTAGATTCATAAACTCTATTGTAAAATCCTGGGCAATTACATAAATTCCGTCTTCCAGATTATCAAGAATTGCATTTAACTTCTGCTTTTCGTAATCCATGTTTTTCCTTTAAGATAAGCATATTAATAATTGATGACCAATGTTATATAAAGCTTTCTCTTTCTTGACATTATCGTATCATACAAGTATATCTTAACACAGAATATGCTATTTACAATATTAAGGTATTATAAAATATTTTAAGGATACAAAAATGATTGATATCAGTAAATATTGCCCTGAATATCTGTTGTCGGAAATACCACAACCTTTTGAAATTGCAAAAAAGGCCGCAACACTTGATGAATTCAGGCTTGAAATTGCCGATTATGTTCATACCATGCATTATGAAATGTTTGATGATGATGATTTATCAAGCGAAAACAGAATTATTCGCGTCAGGGATTGTGCCCGAGCCATCAACAGGGCATTTATCCGTCAGTCGGAAGATAAAGCGCAATTCTCCATATCCCAGGCAATTTATGATATAGCCCATAAAGTTCCGCGACCTGATCTTTCTCCGGCATTTTATGCTGAAATACTTTATCTGTTTTTAGGTTTACAAGGAAAAGGCCCTAATCCGCTTTTTGCAGATTCTTATCTGGAACCCAGCTGTTTAGAAGGACGGGAAGCTGCTCTTGAGCGAAGCGACCAACTGGATGCTCTTTCTGTGGAAATGTACAGACAAACAAGTAAATACACGGATGGCTTAAACGAAGATTCAGTCAATCGTCGCAGTATGCGCAAAAAACATATTCTTCAAAAACTCGGAGCAACACCTGAAAACTGGTTTGACTGGCGCTGGCAGTTTCAAAATGTTTTACGTGATGTTAATCAGATTAAAAATCTGTTAAATCTGACTCCGGATGAAGCTGCTGCTATTGAAAAAGTAAGAAAAAATAAAATACCTTTTGGAATTACTCCCTATTATCTTTCTCTTATGGATGATGATCCTGATTCGGGAAGAGACCGCTCTATCAGAGCCCAGGTTATTCCACCTTCAACATATATAGAACAGCTTGCATTAAGAGATGATAAAGATAAATCCTGCTTTGATTTTATGTGTGAAAGTGATACATCTCCTATAGATCTTATAACCCGCAGATATCCGGAAATCTGCATTTTTAAACCTTTTAATACATGCCCTCAAATCTGTGTTTATTGCCAGAGAAACTGGGAAATCGAAGATGCAATGATGCCTGGTGCTTTGGCATCGGATCAAAAAATTATGGAAGCAGTATCATGGATTAAAGCACATCCGGCCATCCAAGAAGTTCTGATTACCGGCGGTGATCCTTTTGGAATGAATGATTATGATATAGACCGTATAATTTCATTGATAGCTGACATACCTTCAGTTGAACGCATTCGTATAGGCACCAGAACATTGGTAACAGCTCCCATGCGGCTAACAGAAACACTTGCGGATATTCTGGCCAAATACCGGATTCCAGGAAAAAGGCAAGTTGCCGTTGTTACTCATGTACAGCACGCATATGAGCTTACTCCTGAAACACTTGCAGCAATTGAAAAACTAAAAACCAGGGGTATCCCGGTTTTTAACCAGCTAGTATATACATTTTATGTTTCAAGGCGTTTTGAAGCAGCATTTTTAAGAAAAACTCTTACCAATTGTGGCATAGAACCATATTATACTTTCAACACCAAGGGCAAGGAAGAAACTATTGAATACAGGGTGCCGATAGCACGCCTGCTTCAGGAACAAAAAGAAGAGACACGTTTATTTCCGGGCCTGGTCCGAACGGATGAAGCAGTTTATAATGTGCCTGGCATGGGCAAGAACTACCTTAGGGCTGTTCAGCATCGCGATCTTCTTTCCATACTGCCGGACGGCTCACGCCTTTATCAGTTTCATCCATGGGAAAAAAATATTACAAAAACACTTTCAACTTACATAGGACAGGATGTACCTATTCTTGACTATCTTTGCAGGCTTGAAGATGTTGGCGAAGATCCGGATAATTACAACACAATCTGGTATTATTTTTGACCGGTCTTTTCACAAGTCCATCAAATATTAATCACCTTATCTGCTAATTGCATAGCTGTAACTATATCAAGCATGTTGGTAGTCTCACCAACTTTCTTTTTTTCAAGCAGCTTGAAATGATCAAGACATGTCCCACACACAAGTATAGTAATGCCGCTTTCTTCCAGCTCTTTTAATGCGTTAAGAGCAGCTGATCCATCTATAGTCAGTTTTACTCCATTGTTTACAAATACAAGCCTCCAAAGCTCTTTACCCATCTCTTTTAAGGTCTTGATAAAATTTACAACAAGTTTTTTACCAAGTTCGTCATCTCCATAACCCATTCTGTCTGTTGCCACCATAACCATTATTTTTTTTTCACTGCTCCCGGATTGTTTTTCTTTTTTCGGCAACTTTTGTTCTTCACTGGTTCCGGCTACAATAAAATCCGTATCTTTTTGCTTAACAAAGGTTTTAAAACCCTGATTTTCCAAAAATCTGCTTACATTCTGACTGGCTGCTTCATTATCAACCATAACCTCAATTTCTTTTACACCTTCGGTTTCTATAGCGGCTTTGGTTTGAAGTACCGGTGCCGGGCAGGAAAGGCCGCGGGCATCTATTTCTTTTTTCATTGATTCTCCCTCACAATTTCTTCATGTAATTTTAATTTTTTCTCCAGGTTCCGTTGTAACTTCTCCGATCATGGCAGCTTGTAAGATCCCTTTTTCTTGCAACCGATCAAGAAGCTCTTTGGCGCTATCAGCAGCAACACAGATCAGTAAACCGCCGGATGTCTGAGGATCAAAAAAAACATCCTGAAGCAAAATATCCACAGAAGATGAAATATCTACTATATGCTCCCGGAACTTCCGGTTTTTATGCATTCCGCCAGGTATCATTCCCATAGCGGCATATTCTAATGCTTCTTTTAAGACCGGCACACTGTTTGCCTGGATATGAATACCCAGGCCCGAGCCAATCACCATCTCAGCCATATGTCCAAGAAGCCCGAAACCGGTAATATCCGTACAGGCATGAACCGGAAACTCCATCATAACTTCTGCGGCATCGCGGTTTAAAGTTGCCATAAGCCGGGTTACAGTATCAATAAGTTCGTTGGATGCAAGTCCACCTTTTATGGCAGTATTTATAATGCCTGTACCAAGAGGCTTTGTCAGAATCAAACAGTCTCCTGCTTTCAGATTATTCTTTGTAAGCACCCGCTTGGGATGCACAAATCCCATGACTGATAAGCCGTATTTTAATTCCTTATCCTCAATACTGTGACCGCCAACAAGTACTGTACCTGCTTCCGTAAGCTTATCAAGGCCGCCCTGGATTATTTGACGCAGAACATCTATATCCATGGTCTTGATCGGAAAGCCGACCAGGTTCATGGCTGTTTTAGGTGTTCCACCCATAGCATAAACATCACTAAGAGCATTGGCAGCAGCAATTTGACCAAACCAGTAAGGATCATCTACAATAGGTGTAAAAAAGTCCACTGTCTGGATTAACGCCAGATCATCTGAAACTTTGTAAACACCAGCATCATCTGCCCGGTCCAAGCCTACCAAAACATTTTCGTTTGTTGGAAACACCATTCCGCACAATGCTCTGTCCAGGTCCCCTGGCGCAAGTTTAGACGCTCAACCAGCGCCTGTAACCGTTTCAGTAAGACGTAATTTCTTTTTGTCTTCCAATCAAATATCTCCTTTAAGAGCCCTGCATTATTCCAGTTTGATCGCAATCATAACACACTTCAAATAATATTAGCCAGTAAAAGGGCATAATAACTCATTAACTACAAGTTCTATTGTACGAAATCCGATATCAATTCCTGCATAACATATTATAGTATTTTAACCTAACATTTCAAGAAAAGCTTCAATCCTTGTTTTTAACTGCCCTGCATCCTCCATACTGTAATCGGTTTCTATACTGAGTACCGGAATGTTGTCATTTTCAAGAACTTTTTCAATAGGCATGGATTCCATGATATATGGCTGGCAAAATTGCAAACCGTAGAGGACCACCCCGTCCGCCTTGTGTGTAGCTACCATTTCCCGGATATGATCCAGGCGTTCTTTATTCGGCGAAAAAACTGCGCAATCGATTTTGTAATAGCGATCCACAATGTCTTCAATCATTTCGTCAACCGTTTTACCGGATTCATCCGTCAGATTGCGCACACCTCTTTCACCAACACAGGATTCTTCTCCCACAATAACAGCGCCTGAGGTTTCCACTATAGAGGAAAGCTTCCAGTTGGGCACAGCCTGTGGACATCCTGAAACAAGAATACGGGGGGTCTTTTTCGGGAAAACACCTTTATTCTCTTTGATTCTGACTTCCAATTCATCACAGATCTTATTGACAGACTGAGTAAACCGAGCTGGATTATCATAGAAAGAAACCTGGTTTGCCAAAAGCGCATCCAATCCGGATATGGGCGCCGGATCGGCTTTGCGCAGAGCCAAAAGCCGATGTATGGCGCTTCTTTTGGCATTTACAGTCCGAATAGCCTGTTGCAAGGATTCTGTGGTAATGGATACTCCTGTAAGATTTTCAACAGCTGCTTTAAACCGGTAGTATTCAGCTTTTAAAAGCGCCCTGCCCTGCACTGATTTCATCTGGGGCAAATCCATTACATAAAGGTTTTCAACAAGAGAGCTTAATGATTCATATGCTTTCTTTTTACCGTCACAGGTGTTTTCGCCAACAACCATATCGGCGCTTTCCAGATATGGACAGACCTTGCCGAGCTTAAACCCGAATGCGGATTTAATAAGTGCGCAAGTATTTCTCGGCAAATATTTTTCCACTTCTTCCATTGCAAAGTCAGCACCGGAGCAAAGCCCTACCAGAGTGGCATTGGCAGCTAATACAATTTCTTCCGGCACAAATACACAGTATGATCCGATGATTTTTCGCCCGGCTTCTTTTTCATCCAAAAGCTCTTTTATCCGCAAACCATGTACTTCACTCATAACAAAATCGAAATACCCCATATTTTGAGGCCGGTTTTTTTGCGCTGCATAAATATCACGATACGCTTTTCCCAAAACCCCAAGCAACATATCATGGGCATCAAGATCAAGCCCCAGATTCTTCCACATATCACGGTAATCTTCGCTCATTTTTCACTCCTTTAGCCCCAAAAGCATGGTTTTTTAATAAATTTCGCAAAGGGTAATACTTTTCAAATATACTATACTTATGATATCCCTCTCACCGATATCATCTGCATGTCAAATAGATAGTGCTAATATTTATAGGTGTAATTTATAGAAAATCTTAATGATGACAGCTAAACAATAACTATTCCTGCCCTACCCTTCACAGTGGGTTGTGCATCCCAAAGAACATTGATTGTCCCAAAATCTTCTGAAAACATGGAGAAACTGGGACGGGTTGACGGTAAGGCCCGCGGAACGATCTTTCAGTTATTTTTCCCAATATTGTATAATTCTCGTACAGAGCGTGCCTATGCTGATGCACTTTCCAAAGCTCCTGGCGCACTGCTCTGGTTGATGTTTTCATCCAGGAAGACTGGCTATGATACTATTTGGGCGTGTTAGCAACAGTTACAGTTTCAGGGGAGGCCGTAAGATGAATATCAAAACCACGCGAGCCACTTTCAAAACGTTTCAGTTTGGTCAAGCTCAAGGCGGGATAAAATTTTAACCACAGGAATACATTGGGTATTTCGAGGATTAAAATTTGAGCCCAACGCTTAAGATCGGCCAAAATGGGGCGTTTTGAAACTGGCTCACACTTGTAACAATTCTCTTGTCAGCATTCGTTTTTGGATGTGCAGATATACCGTTTTATTTTTCTGACGCTCCTTTATTATAAAGTAAGCTTGAAAACAGATAAATATTAATGAAAATTTTATAATTCATAGACTTTTAACTATTGAAATTATTTTTTTTATCTGGTAGGCAACATATAAATTTATACTCACACTTTATTTAATGCCCCCGTAGCTCAGTGGATAGAGCAATGGATTCCTAATCCATTGGCCGCAGGTCCGATTCCTGCCGGGGGTACCAATAAATACAGGATGTTAAAACAATTTTATTTTTATCTGATTTTTGATTGATACCCCATAGCTACCTTTTTCATATTTCTTGACAAATTTGATTTACTCCTCTTAACTTGTATATATAAAAAAACATGAGGTGCTATAATGAAACTAAAAACAATTATTCATGAAGCGGAAGAGGGTGGCTTTTGGGCCGAAGTCCCTTCTATTCCCGGATGTGCCACACAGGGAGATACTTTTGACGAACTCCTGGAAAACATTTATGAGGCCGTGGAAGCTTGCTTGTCTGTGGATATCGAGGCTATCAAATTGACAGGGAAAGATAAGGTTATGGAGATAGCAGTTTGAAAGCCGTTTCAGGAAAGGATTTTGCAAAACTACTTGAGAAGAAAGGTTGGGAATTACGGCGAACAAAAGGAAGTCATCATGTTTATGTAAAAGAAGGAAAGCCGGTTAGGATTTCCGTACCCATACATGGGAATAATCCGCTTAAGATAGGTTTATTGAGGCACTTTATGAAAGTTGCCGGGATTGATGAAAATGAGTTGTGATATTTATTTTTTTAAAAAAAAGGCTGTGGTGAAGGATGGAATAAAACTAATCAAGAAAAGAGTTTTCCACTGGTACCAGCAGCCTTTGTTTTTATTCCAGAACCGCTTTATTCTTATTTTCAAGAACCTTTAATTTATCCTCAAGATCATTAACATAATTAAGATAACGTATGAAACATTCCTCTATTTCTTCAATCTTGTCATCCAAGCAAAAACATATCCATTCAAGCCGCTCTTTCCCTTTCGGACCAATGCTATCATTAATAAATGGTTTCTCAGCTAATGTTTCATTCATTAGCTCAATTAATTTTTTGATATTATATAGACCCCAACTGTTTAGATCTTCCATATCAAAACCTTCTTTTCCTGGTATTGAGTTACAAAGCCTCATTATATTTTATCCTCCCAATAATAAAATAGTATATTTTCTTATTTATTAATGTCTCACTTTCTCTTTGGGAATTTAATAATATTATTATTTTTAACATTGCCCAGGCAGTCACTCTTTCGCTTCTTATGATTATCAAAACTTCTTTCTAAACTAATTACACGTTCTGAAAATTTTTCATTTGGTATATCTATTATTTGCCAAAAAATTTTTTCAATATATTCGTATTTTTCCATCATACCTCTAACTTTTTCATAGAGGCATGATGGAAGAGAAGGGTCATGAGATAACTTAATAAAATCACAACCAAGTAATAATAATCTCGTGCTTAATAATTCCATTTTCATATATAGCATATTTGATTTTTGCATTTTTTTGCCTCTCTCCTGGTTGTCTGTGCTTTTAGTAATTGTGCGGCCTTTGATTTATTGATGAATTCGTAAAAAGTTCAAAAATGGCAATTTATTGAAAATCGCACTTAATAATTACAGTATGTTATAAAGACGATTTTTTGATTTTCCGACTTTTTACGAGACCGTCATTTATTGGATACCTCCTTAATCTTTCGTTGTTGTTTGATATTCAAAACCAATATTGTTTTGCTTCTATCAGTTACCGGTTTTTTCCTTCCGGCCGCATGCGCTTTCTGTTTTTTTCATATTGAGCTTTTTTCTTAAGTATGTTTTAATTGCTTTCTTTTAGAAAATCGGGAAGTAGTATATATTGAATTATTAAATTCAATAAGTTAATTTGTAACTCAAATTCTTTTTGCTGTAATTCAAGGCCTTTAACATCTTCTATCTTTTTTGCCTTTTCCATCCGCTCATTACTTTCCGACATCATTTTACCCAACTGATTCTTTTTTCCCCTAACCATTGTTTATTTCATTCCGGAACATAGTTGAATTGCATTGTTTGCCGGATTTCCGGATCTCATGAAAAGGTGTTTTGTTTTTTTAAGAATCTTTATACCAGCCTCATCTGTATATTTATTGCCGTTCAATGTCCGGATCTCATGGTTATCGCAAATAAGAGCCGATATGGCATAATCAAGGCTTATATCCGATACCTTGCAGGCATCCTCAATGCTCAACAATAGATTGCCGTCAAAAGCGATGATAGAGCTTATATGATTATTATCGGTTTTTAAAATGGTAGTCATTTTTCAAAATTTTTCACTCCTTTTTTAAATGACCGTGGAACATAGAAGGATATAAAGAACCCACTAAGCCTCATGTGATTGGATTCCACGGCCAATTTTGCCAAAATACATTTATTGTTTTTTAAATTCCTCCTCAAAATACCGATTCAATTCTTCACTTTCCTTTATAAAAAATCCCTGAAGATCTCTCTCTGGAAGCAGCATCCAACCTGCAACGTCACCGCTGCAGGAATCTTCAGGGAAAATTTAATTTTAAAATAATAGTGCATTTTATTCCGCCTTTTTGAGAAGTTATATCCCTTATATATATTATATAAGGGATTGTCAATATATTTTTTATATTGATTTATAAAAAAAAATGAATTATATATTTTTCATGCCGACCGATAAGCCAAAAATCTTGTTAATATTAAATGATGATCTCATTCAGCGCATAGGCGATTTCCGTTTTGAAAATCGTATTAATTCGCAATCTGAAGCTATGCGCCGACTAATTGAAGATTCCCTTGAGCGCTACGAAAAAACAAAAAATAAAACTAAAAAGAAGTAATTTGTAACCCTTCGTTTATCTTCCTAATAATAAAGAATTCTGCCTAAAAAAACGACTGTCTGAGAACCGCTGAGAAAGCACTTTTTGTGCCGGTTAATGGTATAGCAAGGCTGGTTTCAGGCCGTTTTTTGACTTTCTAACAACCTCGAGTTCACAAGTGGTCTATTTTTAGGCTGCTTGTGAAATGATTGGTTATCTGTTCAGCAAACTTATTAATTTTCGGCATTAAGTACTTATCCCTAACACGTTCAACGATACAACAGCTCCCATTTTTTTCTTCTTCCCACTGACTGCAAAAATAACCATACAACTCAAGGTTGTCATGAAAATGATAAATATTTGCAGAAAGCGAAGTATCTGGGTTAAATTTGAAAAACCAGCTTTCCTCTAATTCTTGTTCGGTTTTATCAAGAAGCTCTTTCGTAAAAGCATTGTGAAGAGAAACGATAGTGTTTTCTATATCTGCTTTTGTTACGACTGTCATGAATACTCCTATATAATCAATCTATATTTTTTCCATATTCAGCGCCTTAAAAACACGACTTCTAAGAAAATTTGCGTCATATCCCAGTTCATTTGCTAAAATATCGAAGTATAAATTATCTTCCGCAAAAAAAGCCAAGGCACTTTTTACATCTTCCGGATCTCCGCCATCCCGAATAGTAAAAAAGCAGTCAATGAAAACCCGAAACCAAAGGCCAAGGTTACCCGTTCTTAAAGAAGGCTCTTCATTTAAGTAGCTTACTATATCGATTCTTTCTATTTCATTTTGTTTGTGCATGAGAGGTATCTGGTTTATTTTTTAATATCTCTTTTGAAATAAGCAAAAAGTGCCGAATATTATTGATATGATTTTGTTCATGGTCTTCAAGATCGAAACGGACATGGTTTATATCTCTGAGCATTATAGCAAGAAAAGCTTCCAGGCTTCGTAACGCGTCATTATATGTTTTTGGCCCTTTACTTGTTATAGACATATGATCTTCTGACGGCTTTGACTTTACCGGCGCAGGCTTGCCCCAAGCTTTTTCAAGAATGGATACTGCTTCAGCTCCGCTTATTGTGCCGGCACGAAGTAATGAAGAAGATAATGCCTTCAAAGCCTTCTTTCCTTTACGGGATCTCATAATCTTTGCTACTGGGTTCTTAAAGCGTCTGTAAAAGTCTTCTATTGAGTTTTTTTTCAGGTCGAATTCATGCATCTGTAGAGTTATTTTATTACTTGGCAGCATTTGAACTATATTTTCAAAATCCTTTCCGGAAGCAAAAGATTCCTTGGGATAAAACAGATCATCTGCAACCCGGCCTGCAATTCCAAAATATACTTTTTCCGCTGACAACAAATCCTCTTTAGCTACCAGTTCAGTATGTCCACTAAAAAAAGGAAACATCTCGCATAAGCCGCTTACACCATCCTTTTGAGCTATTTCCAGCGGAGGATTAATAGTGACCTTTCCTATGCGAAATCCATAATACCAGCCGATAAGAGCATGTCCGGCTTCATGATAAGCGATGCGCTTTGCATTCATTAATATATCCTTTTTGTTAAACAGTATAGGGGTGAGTGGCTACATATTCATAACCACCCACCTTGAGAAAGACAGGGATTTTTGGATAATAAAAACCCCTGCCAGATGAGTCAAGGTTTACAGACAAACTCTTTCTAAAACATCCATTCCGTTTTTTCTTAATCATCTATAGTAAGGCCTGTTCTCCATGTTAAGGGCATTCTTTTTAGCTTCTGGCATCTCAAACTGCGAGATAATTACAAAATTTTATCCAGTCTTTTTTGCTTACTTCATACTGATTATCTGTTCCAGGGATTTTTTTAATCGGACAGGTGTCGTAGTCTCTACGATAGTCTATAAACGTACATGGAGCGATTTTTAAAAAATCACAAATTTTATTTACATCACCTCTTATAAATTTATCAGGCTCATTAGCTGCTTTTCTCTCCATCCAAAGCGGAAAAATCTTGGAAGAAGAAATATCCAGATGGCTTTTGATATTCCACCCGTCCATCCATTTGTACAATTCATCAACTGACAAGACACATATCCCTTTCTCGCTAACCATCGGAAAACCAAAATCTCTTTTTAGATCCAATAAATCACACGCTTCTTTTCGCATAAATTTTTCAATTTCTTTTATGCCGGTTAATTTTCTCTTTTCTTCAGGCAACGCCATAATATTAAAATATTTTTTCTGGGCATACAAAAGTTCACTTGTAATTTTATTGAAAGGCAATCCGCCCCCCCATTTCTTAACCCAATCAGAGAATTCACTCATATTTAAAACCCAAACACCATTTTCTTTTTTCATCGGGAAATCATAAACCAATACTAATGTATGTAGGTTTATAAAACTCCGATCAAGTTGTTTTTCGATTTCTTTTGCCCCAATTAAAACAACATCTTGTTTTTCTTTTCCTTGCTCTTTAGCCAAATTTTCCATGTTTTAATCTCCTTTTTGTTACAATATTTTAGCAAACCTAAAATATTGAATTAATTTTTTTCAAGTTGTTCCCGCTCCAGCTTTCAGCTATAGGATGCGCTCCCCTCTCAAGAGACTCTGTGTCATTTTCAAGCGACCTCGGACCATTATGCTGATAATCATGACTATATATCAGCGTTTCCATCTTGTCTGACTTGGTAACAAACAAAGTTTTAACCCCATTTTTATGCTCCATCGTAAACCAATTTAACTTTTCCATGTTCTTATCTCCTTTTTGCCACGCATTAATTTATGTTCTATGAATCCAAACCTGCCCTTTGTTGACTGTATTGTCAGCACCGGTTCATATATTGCCGGTATTTCTTCCTTAATTAAAAACTCATGTTCCCGGAGCCATTGATTTAGCTCACGCTTATCTGCTGTCCAAATACCATTTTTCTTTTGCATCGGAAGATCATATTCTTTATACCAATCTATGACAGCAATACTTGTTGAGCTAAGACCAAGATACTTTGTTATTGCATCAATGCCGCTTAAAATTCTTCTATTCTTAAAAAGCATAATTATTCTTCCTTTTGAAATACTACCTGAAATTTATCTGTATTGGCATAATCATTCAAAGCTTCCTCTATGCATCGAAGAATTGCATCAGTCATGTCTTTAACAAGTTTATGATTGCCCTGGACTATAGACACCCAATCAAGTGCTTTTAAGCTAACCATTTGCTTCAGGCTGGCATCTAATACAATAGCTCTTGCAGTTACCTCCATCTCAAAATCATCACGCAGAATATATTTACCAATTTCCTTTTCTCTCTCCCATTGCAGCTTTGCTTTCTTCTCTCGTTTTATTTCTGCATCTAACTCAAGATTTTCTCGCTGTAGAATCTCAATTCCTGCCACAGCGAAGGCCTTTTTCCGGGGTGAGAGATACGCTTGCTTGTATAATTCAACATCTGCTAACAAGATTGAGCCGTCCGGCTGCAGGCGGAGTTTCCCTGATTCGGAATCGGCATATATTTTTGTTTTACCGATCTGGCAACCTTGGCTCTTCAACCAACTCAACACTTCCAGGCGGTTTTTCAGAGACGGTCTTTTTTCAATTACAACCTGGCCGTTATTATCATCTGTTGATTTATCCATTTAAAACATTTCTCCTTTGAAATTTTAAAAAGCGTCATTTACTGACAGCCAGCATAAACTGGAATTGATATTTGTATTGTTTCTTACCGACGTATTCTATTGGATACCTCCATATTCATTTTGATACAGATCTCAATAACTTTGTCTGCTATGCCGGATCTTTCTAAATATTGAGAAATGGTTGTTTTGGTATTGTTTTCTTGGCGGTATTTAGCCCAAAGCGGAATAATTTTTTCACCATACTTAATAAAATATAGGCGGGCCAACTCATCCCAGCTTTCCCTATATAGCAGGTGGCCATTTTCCGCATGCCAGCGTATCAAATCATTAAGCTGCTGTGCTTTGGTTAATTTTCCTGCAAAAGATTTCATCAACAAAATCCTTAATAATTCCGATTTAACCGAAAATAATTCCGATTATTTTTACAGGTTCCAGAGTTCCTCTTTTTATATTAAAATTTGCCTTCCCCCTTTTATCCAACCAAAGGAAAGAACGTCCGAAAGTCCATTATTTTTTTTGGAACATTCAAAAATTCATTATTTTATTCTGGAACATTTCTGGAACATTGAAAAAAAGAGCAACCTTTATATATATAATAATATTAATGTATTATGTATTTCATTTGGAACATTGGAACATTCTATGGGGTATATCTTTTTTTATATTTAATATTTTAATATTTATTCTTTTTTAATATTGCTTCCAATCTTCCAAATGTTCCAAAAAATGGAAGATATAAAAAAAGATTATTTTTATATATAATATAATATTAATAGATTATATGCTCACGCTGGAAGATTGGAAGGACTTGGGCACTGTTTTTTTTAATATTTAATTTTTAGAATTTAATATTTTTTTTGACATTAACTTCCAATGTTCCAAAACTCCAAAAAAGAAGATAAATCACTCTGAAATTAAACCGATTCCATAATAATAAATCGTGCCTTCTTTTACTCGCTCAAAACCTGCTTTTTGTAATAGCTTTGATAATTTTTTTGGAGTTATACTTTTTTTGCTGATATTAGCGATAAACCAAGTATCGAAAGCAGTATAAAGCAAAGATGCGCTGGTTTTTAATGATGGGTCATCACTGGTATAACAGTTTTCTTCTATAAAATCAGCCAGCAGATCTTCTTCACGGCGGTATTTTTTAGTGGCATCCTCTACGATTGACGGAGGTGAAAGCCCTATTTCCATCCACCGAATAAAACCTTTTACCAACCAGGCAAGTATTCCAGAGGCCTCTTTTTTTAATTTATCTTCCAGAAATAAATCTGCCCGGCGCTCATTTGCCGCTTTAGGTTCACGATCAACAAAGCTTATTTCAAATGGTATAAGAATTACACGTTCCCATAATGCAAATTCATGAGAAGCGGCGTGCGGCTTATTGTTGGTTAAAAGACATAGCATGTGGCTTGGAGAAAATGCGGTATCATAGCTTGCATGGGGCGTCCGGCCTACCAGTTTGTCACCCCCACTTAGCCATTTGACTCGGGAAGCTGAAAAACGACGGCCTTCATCGGATTCCGAAGCGAAAGCCATTCGAACACCTTTTAGGGCCATTATGTCCGGACTTGGAGCTGAAGAGCTACGTGTTCTACCCTGGTCAAGTAACATTTCAGCCTGAATCGGCACAGCAAGCGGCCCCATAACATGATAAAATAAATTTATTAAAACACCTTTGCCGTTTTGTCCCTGACCGTGCAGTATAATAAATTTACGTTGTGAGGTAAGACCTGAAATCGCATACCCAAAAAGACGCTGAACAAAAGATATTATGTTATTATCATCGGAAAAAGTACTTTCTAAAAATTCCTGCCATTTTAGTGCAGGTTCGTTTATATCCTTCCATTCATGAGGAGACGCCCTAAAAATATAGTCATCAGGCCTGCCTGCTCTGAGTATGCCGGTCCTAAGATCAACCACACCATTTGAAACCCCAAGTAAATAAGGATCTAAATCGAAAACTTCATTTCCTGCTACTGCAAGCGAATTTTGTTGGTTTGTGTGCGCACATTCAAGGCATCTGTGACGCCCGTTTTCGGATCTTAGCTTAAATACGCGCTTATATATTTTGGATTGGGTATTTAATATTTCTTTTTGTTCATCCTTATCCGCACCCGGATTTTTTAATTTATAACCGAGAGAAAAGGCTTCGTCTAAATACCTTTGACAAACATTTTCTACGTCTCGCCTGGAACAATTTAAAATATCAATTTCCCAATGGTGTCCGTTAAAAATGAACCAAGTTTTATCATTTTTATCAAATACATACTTATCTTTATGAAGCTCCGAAAAAAGCACCCCATCACCAACCTCGTTTTTATACAAGCAATCTATAACAAATTTTGTATCAATTACCTGTATATTAGATTTTGAGTCTTGTTTTCCCTCTAAAGACTTTGCTTCATCCAATTTACGATCTTCAACCAGCTTCCGGATCTCTGCACTATCTGATAAAGAAGAATTTTCTTCCGGCTCTTTTTTAATGTCTGAATTCAAGTATTACTAACTCCTAATTTCAAGTATAAGTGTTTAGTAGTTATCATCAAAATGAAGTCAAAATTCCTTTTTTCCGGTTTAGGATTGAAAAATTATATGGACACGGTTTTTGAGCCTCTGCGACCCGTATACAATCAGTCCCGGCAAAGGACCCGCTTCATATATCATAACAGCCAATCCTGGAAGTAATTGGACATTTGGCCGGAAAGAAAACATAAGGGGTTCCGGGGAAAAGCTGGAAGATTTTTGATAATAGATAAATATATCCCTGGCCTTATAACCCCAAAAGAAAATTCTGTCCTTCGGCATTTGCCCTGATCTGTATTGCCGAAAGAATTTCGAACATAAATGCTTCAAGGTGTGGCTGAAGGCCTTCACCATTGATAGTTATCATAGCATCACCCCTGGCTAATGAAGAGGCTTGTTGTTGCATTAATTCTATTTGTGCCCTGGTAAAATCTTCTTGAAGCTCTAATGCTTTTTCACGGGAAGCCTGTTCTTTTTTTATAGCTTCTTCAATTGCCCATTTCTTACTGCCCTGCACATCATCACCAAGCAATGATTTAAACAGGTCGGATTCAAGCGAGCCGGTACTTTCAATTGTTTTATTTATAGAATCAAAAGCCGCCTTAATTTTTTCAGTGCCGGCTTCAATTTCAGCAATATCAATCTTTGCTTTCCAACTGATTGCTTCCTGGATTATATCCGTCTGAGCTTTGATCTTTGCTATTTCGATTTCAGGTGTGATTAACATTTTCTTTTCTTCAGGTAATGCTTCTTCAACCGTCTTAACAGTATCAGCAAGTTTTTTTTCATCAGGTTGGATAACGATGGATTGAATTAAAGGATCTTTCCGGTAATCGTTAGGATGCAGGATCAAATCAATTACTTCTTGTGAGTCTTTCCCTGTATCCTCCACTTTTATTCCTGCGGTAACATTTATAGCCTTGGGAGTACTTTCTATAGTCTTTTTAAATTCTTTTGCGCTTGTGTCAACTCCGTTAAAAGCATCAATTACCTTTCGGCTTGATTGTTCAAGATCATCTTCCGCTTCATTTAATGCTTTACCTAAGATTTTGACACGCTCTGTTGCCCTGTCGATGCCCTCAACATTGTCATAAAATGGAAGGCTATCAAGAAACTTTCCCATACCAAGCATTGCGTTTGCGGTTGCTAATGCAAGCGCCAAAACTCCAACCTTAAGCGCGTTTATACCGTTTTCAACAGCTGCAAAACTAACCCGGATAATTTTAGTTGCAGTCTCGGTGTCGGAACCAAGGCCAAGCATAATCAATGAAACTGGACCGAATGCCTTGAAAGCTAAAGACAGCCCAAGTACGTTCCCAATCAACTCTTTTGTTTTTCCATCCAAAGAGTTGAATCCTTCCACTGCCTCCTTGGCAAAATTGACTAATGGAGCAAATACCTCTCCGATTCCTTTAGTGACATCAGTCAATGACTTTAATGAATCCACTACAAATTGTATAGTTTCTGCCAATGCTTCCGGTGCGTCCTTGTCGGTCTGAAACAATTCTGCTATAGCGTCTCCGACGCTTTGCAAAGAACTAATAAGCCCTGAAATATCTATTCGCCCTAGTGCTTCAGGAAATGCTTTAGCAACTTCGTTAAGCCACTCAGAAATTGATTTACCGGTCTTACCCAAATAATCAAAAAGCTGATCGAAAGCGCCGGCATCAATACCAACCTTAATTCCTTTGAAAACACTGGAAAGTGAATTTGCAATTTCACCATATTCCGGCAATAGTTTTTGGCCGATTGTAATAAGTGTTACTTCAAAATTATTTGCAAGCCGCTGGTTTACATTTTCAAATTCATTTGCAACCTTGTCATAAGCAATCTGAGTTGAACCGGCTGCATCCCCCATGCTTTCAAGAGCATCTTTAAATTTGCCGGACTTGTCAGCAGCCAAAACAAAAACCGCATTCAGTGCTTCTGTAGAACCGAACAGTTTGCCCATTTTTTCAGTATTGCCACCGGTTGCCGTATAAACATCTTTAAGCACACCCTCAAAACCTCTGGTTTTAAGAGCAGTAGCATTAAATTGTATTCCAAGCGCATCCGCCATATCGGAAGCATCTTTTGAAGGTTTAATTATATTAGTGAGAGCTGCTTTGATGCCTGTAATAGCTTCAGATGTGGGCGCACCGGCTACGGTAAGTGCAGCAACCGCCGCCGAAAGCGTTTCAAACGGAACGCCGGTATTTGCGGCAATACCGGTTACTTTTGACAAAGAAGATGCAAGCTCTTCTATGGTAGTTTGTCCGACCTTAACCGTGTTGAACATTATGTCTGAATATTTACCGGCCTGATCTGTTGATTCGCCATAGGCATTAAGTGTACTTATCAACGCAACCGTAGTTGCACCGAGATCCGCCCGGCCCGCAACGGAAAGCTTTTCCGCCTCATTTACAAAAGCAACCGAATCCTTATAATCAACGCCTGCGGATATAGCGCTATAAATAGCAGCATTTATTTGATCTATGCTTTTTACAGAATCCGTGGAGTAATCAAGAATGTCTTTTCTGAATGTTTCCACCGGTGCGCCGGTATCAGACAAAAGAGTTGTGATCTCGCTGAATTGCCCGGAAAATTCACCGGCGGTTTTTATGGCATAGGCCATGCCGCCGACCGCCATAGCCATCAGAGCTGCATCAAGTGCAAGAACTTTTTCTGCAGCGCCTGCAAGCGGATCGGCAATACTATTTATATCTTTTTCTACACTCCTGATCGTCCTGGACAAATCATTTTTCCCTCCAAAAACAATTTCTACAGTCTTTGCCAAATCAGCCATTTGATACCTCCGTTTTTATCTATCATAAGGATTCTTATTTTTTTTTATTTTGCCTTGCTAAGCAGGAAATCAACTTCCCGCTCTGTATTTTTGATAAGCCGTTCACAGGCTTTTTTCTGTATTTTATCAATAATAGGTTTATTACTTATAATATCAGAGATACGAGGGCCGAACAGTTGCTCGATTGGAAGTCTATATTTTGCCGGAAGTGTGCCCGCCGCAAAAAACCTACCTTTTTTACTCAGAGTTTTTTTCTCATGCCATTTTCTCCAGAAAACACCTTTATGGCCCGCATAACCAAGCTCCTTTTGCTTTGCAGTCCGAACAGTTGCAATAAAAGCCTTAGGTATAATCTTAAGTGGCCGATTTTTTTTAACCTGAACCAAAACACCAGTATTTGTTTGCTTGACATTATAATTGATAAGAGGCAAAGGCCTACCGGTACATATAAACGACGCCTTCAATGAATTTATGCTTGCTTTTGGTGTCTTGAATGTTTTATCAACTACCGTTTTTTTTGCAGCTACGCTTTTCCGGATCTCAACAGATGCATCGGTTTTAACACCAATCACAGTCTTGTTTAGACTTCTCATTAATGCCTTTGTCGTTTCTTCACCGCGTAAAAATCTTAATGTTTTTCTTACTTCTTCAAGATCTTTCGGATTAATTCTTATTGCATCCATAAACTATATCCTGAACCTGTTTAAACTTCTTTTATCTTTTGTTTTTGTACAGTTCACTTGTACGGGTATTCAGCAAAATGACACGCGCCGCAATAATCTTTTGCAATTCATAAATCTTTTCGTTTGGGAAACTGTTGATTTCTTCAGTTAAAATATTTTGAATTGCTTTGTTTTTAGCGGAAATGTCGGGATCGATACTAAGACATACAGCAGATAAAATTGAAAACAAATGTACCATAGGAGAAAGTATATTTTTAATTTGCTTAATCAATTCATTATGAAAGTTTGTTTCGTCACTACGACAAAAAATTTCCATAATTTCTTCACCTGGTAAATCCTTGAGTTTTTCTTTTAGATCTTCAAAACTTGTTTCAGTTTGCTCATCCATGTGACTCCTCCTTTTTAAAATAAATTAATTAACAGCAATCAGATGTTAATACTGGCTCCGAAAAAAACCACGCTTCAAAATCTTTCTTTTTGTAGTAAATTTTACTTCCGACCTTATAGTATCGGGGTCCTTTTTTTGCAGCTCTAAGATTTGCTAATGTGCCCAAATTACACCCATACATTTCACATATATTTTTAGGAGTAAGAGCAATTTTTTTAGTATTATTTATATGTTTATTTAACATTGTGCACCTCATGATTTATAACTGCAGAAGATCTATCTTTTAAAAACTTGACAACGTTTTTTGAAGGATAGACAATAAGGCGGCCACAACGAAAGCGGCCGGGAATACCACGGCCGGAAGAGTCTAAAGTTTTAACAGTTTTCGGATTTAAAATGCCGCCAGAAAATTCAGAAAGCTTATTCCGGGGCACAAGAAGGGAAGGCCAATTTTTTAATAATTTATCAAAATCAAAGTCGATTTTTTCTGACATGTTTTACCTCCTACTTTTAAATACTATTTAATGTTCAAGTAGGTAATAAAATACCTTATGATAACGATGGCATGCAAGAAAAAATTGAATAAAATCAATATGTTTAGGATTCTACATTGTAGAGTCCTAAATCTTTTGAAAATTATTGCTTATTAATTTAAGGAGTTTTTGAGGTTTATCTAAAATTTTGTATGGGTCTATTTTTGCGGATTTTTTTGGCAGGTTTTCATTATGATTTTTCATCAGATTCTTATATTCTTCAGAAAGAGTTTTTTTACTTCTAATATATGATAAAATTTCTCCTGCAAGAGCGTTTCTCCATCCTTTTTTGCGATTTAATATTATTGTATCTTCTTTTGAAATAGATAAGGCAGAATTATCATTATTCTTTTTACTTAAATCTGTTAAATGTTTTTTCAAGGCTTTTCTATCACTAATTATTTTTTCCCCAATCCTCAAAAGTTCAGCATCAGCAGCTACTACAGCAAATCTCTTCTTTTCATGATCTATTTTTTTTGCATTAC
This sequence comes from Pseudomonadota bacterium, assembly GCA_018817425.1. Taxonomy (NCBI): domain Bacteria; kingdom Pseudomonadati; phylum Pseudomonadota; species Pseudomonadota bacterium. The sequence continues at coordinate 120,510 of JAHITX010000079.1, read as the reverse complement.
TTCTGTTTTTAGATTCTTGTTCTTTATCTTTTAAGACCTCTATTGGTTTTTTCTTTATATAATCGAATTTATCAAAATAATCTTGTATTTTCACAAAGCCTTTGACATATTTTTTTGTCATCAAATAAAGTTCGTTTCGTTTTACATCATATGCCTCTTTGCTTAAAAATACTCCACGTAAAACATACACAATAAAAACCAAAGACAATATGAGAGTAATCTCTTCAAAAGTAATTTTCCTTTTTATTTTGGTCATGTCTTTATTAATCCATTCGATACTCAACGCAAAAATCATTTTATCATCAGGAAGTAAATCCGCATGGTTTTTTGTATAACAATCCTTTAAAGTTTGGATTGATGCGTTAAAATCAAAATCAGGCAATTCAAAGAAATCATTGGCTACACTTATTATAAATTTTTTACCTCTTCCTCTATTTATAAAAAAATTGAACTGCACATAAAGTTTTCTATATATATCAAGAAGTTTTTTCGATAATCCACTAATATCCTCAATATATTTTGAGCTTGGAAAACAATCATATGACATATAATTTACACAATCATTTTTTGTTCTTATAATATAAGCTGAATTATCATTCTCATTGCTTATTCCAAAGAGGTGCGGCCGATAAAATAATTTTAATTGACGGGCTAAATCTGCTGAAGTTATTTTAAACAACGAATAACGGATTTTTAATAAAAGTCTGTATGCATCGAATAAATTATATTCATAATTCAGTTTGCTAATACCATCAGCTAATGGTGTAAGATCTCCTACAAATGGACACCAATTAGAGTAAAAGGCTTTATTTGTTACATCTTTTATTTTTTCAAAGTGTTCATCTTCATAGGTAACTTCTGTATATCGCTCCATATCATTATATATCCGTCTACTTCTTTGAAATACCGGATAAATAATGTTTTTTCCAATCCTATCTTTCAATAAAATATCGAGTAAACATTTTGAATCAATTTCTTGCTCTTTTTTGTTCAAAGAAGTTCTTTTTCTATTATTATATAATTTTATTATTTTAGCTTTATTCTGTTGCGCTATTATTTTGTTTTCTTCCTGAACGCGCTTTTTAACCAACTCTTGAATATCTTCGGTTGAGAGTTGCATTTATTCTGCCCTTTTAAGTTTTTCTAAACTATTTTTGTGATTGGTTCTTTCAAAATTATTTTCAAGAATTACGGTTGCCCTACGCTTATGATCCGGCAATAAATGGCTGTACCTTTCCGTCAAGGCCATAGTCTGGTGTCCAAGAAGCTCTTTTACTGTTGTCAACGGCTCTCCCTGCATGCAAAGCCATGATGCAAATGTATGCCGAAGGGAATGGAAACTTACCTTTTCCCTTGGATCTGAGATACCTTCATTAAAGCCAAGTTTGTTTACAATCCGCATGAAAGCTTGAGATACTGCTTTTGCTTTATTACCGTTGCAATCCGGAAAAACAAAACCTTCCGGAGTAGATGGAATTCTCTTTTGCAAAACATCTTTTACAGCCCGCGTCATATAGGCAAAGCGGGTTCGTTTATTTTTGGGATCGGATATACGTATGACTTCTTCGGAAAAATTAAGATCAAAAGCTTTAATATTAAATATTTCTCCCGCACGCATGCCTGTATGAAGGGCCAGCAAGCTTATATCATAAAGATTGGTTAATGATTTTTCCTTTAAAAAACTTAATAGCAGGTTTGCTTCTTCATGAGTTAAAAAACGTGTTCTCTGATTTTGCAGAGAGGGCATTTTTACGCCTTGAATAGGGTTTTCTCCTTTATAGATGCCCCATATCTTGGCTTTATTATAAATCTGTCTTATTAAAATCAGGCAATGCTTAACTGTTGCAGGTGAAAGTCCATCCTTAGTAAGATCTGATTTTAAGCGCTCTAAATCAAAAGAGGAAATTTCGTTTAACCGTTTATTTTCAAAACGATCTTTCAAATGATTTGTGTATCGACTTATATCATCCCGGCCGGATCTTGCTTTATTGGTTTCCGCCCAGGATATATATTTAGCCCATACATCACGCATAGATGGAACCTTGGCTTTTTGTTTGGGTAATTCTTTACCGTGCCGGATAGAGCGAATCCTTTCAGCCCTGATATCTGAAGCAAGTTTTGCCGAATATCCTTCACTTAACCAGCCAACTTTCTCCCAAACTTTTTTCCCATCCGATTTGTAGGTAATATCAAAACAGATATCCGGCTTTCCTTTGAAAATACTTTCCTCAGATTCCCGCTCATATACTCCCTGATATTTTGTAAGTCGTCTTTTCATTTTTCGGCTCACTTTTTAAAACTTTTTGGCAATCCGTTTGCCGCTCCTTGATACCCTATAGCTACCCTAACCGATTAAAACCCATGATTTGCAGTGAAAATAAATACTACCGTGAAGACTTGTAACATCTATATTTTATATGTAGAATGATGTCAAATTATTTTTAGTGATGTAGTGTAAATTTATAGAAAAAATGGATTCCTAATCCATTGGCCGCAGGTCCGATTCCTGCCGGGGGTACCAATAAATACATGATGTTAGCGCATTTAAGCTAACATCTTTTTGGCAAGATTTTCAGGTGTGTTGTGAAAATGTTGTGACTCAAATCTAAATTTGAACAACATTCATCTCCTTTAGTTATGTTTGCAAATAAGTCTCTTGTAATTGTGCAGCCCTTTTCAAATCCTCATCATTGCCTATATTGTAACGATCAAAATATGTATGTTCTAATTTGACCATTTTCTCTTTTAAAATATTAAAAGATTGTTTACTTGAACTTACATACTCTGTATTAACGATACCGGTACTCTGGAAAATTACAAAATTTATTTATTACAAAGGAAATATAAATGACCGAGCTTAATACACTGCCTGATGAGTTGATTCTTAATATTCATTCAAAAGATAAGACGGTTCCCGAAAACCTGTCGGTCACTTTAGGCGGTCGTGAAGTTTCACAAACAGCTTTTGCGTTTACAGATGATGAATTTATACAAAAGCTTGCGCAATTGGAAAAAATGACCCACCTGCCCTTGCCCTGTGATCCCAAGGGAGCAATGGGTGCTAAAGAAAACGCTTTGGAGTCGGCTATTTACGAACAGGCTATTTTGATCGGAACCGGTTTGGCCGAAGTACTCGATGATATGGGGCGACTAACCCTTACAGAGATTATGAATAGCACCAAGATACCATTGCTTCGCATCGTTGTTGACGGCGATTGGGCAGACCGTGTTCTGGCTTTGCCATGGGAACTTCTTTATATAGACGGCCGCTTTCCGGTAAAAGAAGCTCGCCTTGATGTGGTTCGTGAAGTCAGCGTAGCTAATGCGCCTGGTCTTAAGCCACAGACTAAGCCTTTCAGAGTGCTGGTGCATATCGCCGCCCCGGAGGATGACGAGGGGCAAAGTTCGTTAATGTATGAAGAAGAAGCTTACCGCCTTGTTCTTTCCATGCAGCAAGCCGCAAAAGACGCCGTTGTTTTTTCCGATTTGGGTACTGTAAGGGATTTGGTTCGTGCTATACAGAGCATCAACCCTACCGTGGTTCATTTTACCGGACACGGCAGCCCTGGTAAGCTATTGTTTGAAAATGAAACCGGTGAAAACGTCGAGATCCCTATTTCAGATCTTTTAAAGGAGATGCGGGCCTTTGCAGTTGACGGACAGCATGGTTTGCCCCAGGTTTTTTATTTGGCGTCTTCTTACGGAGCATCCGGCATGTCCACCTTCGCAACCACCCTGCAAAAGGAGGGATGTCCGGCTGTTGTGGCCTATATGGGTCCGGCAGGAGATCAATTGTCAACCCAAGCTGAAGTTGCTTTCTATGGTGGCTTGGCAGCAGGCAAGCGGCTTACCGAATCTATGCGTAGCGCCCGTCTTTTTATGGCCGGGGTGTTGGGAGAAAAAGATCATTGTTATCGCTACCCACTGGGCTGGGCACAACTGGTGCTTTACCTGCGTGGTAACGACACTCCCATAAGCAAGGGGAAAGCCGCCGCCGATAATATTTATGTACTGGAACAAGAGCTGCATCGAAGCGAATCGCCAGTTTATTCTCTGGATATGATGCATTCCGGCATAGACGGATTTATCGGCAGGCGCAAGGATCTGGCAACGCTCAGACAAAGCCACATCAAGGGACAGCGCGTTTTTGTGCTTTATGGCCTTGGTGGTATCGGGAAAACCTCTCTTGCAGTCAAACTGATTCCAAAACTTGGTATAGAACATGATAAAATAGTAGTACTTGATGCTGCCCGTGCGAATAAAGCCGCAAATCCCGTTCAGGATCTTTGGGAGCAAATGACAGACCAGCTACAGGATGCATTTCCCGATATCCTGGTAAACATACTGGAAACGCATAAACAAAATCAAGACCCTAAAATATTGCTTGGCGAAATGATTACAGCTATTAAAGAACCCTGGCTTATATATCTGGACAATGCCGAATCGCTTCAGATAAAAACAGATTCCGAAAACAGCGATCTTGGAGCCTGGGCATCTTCCGAAATTGAAAAATGGTGGCAAATCGCAGTCTCAGGTGCTGTTTATGGCGGCCCGCTCACGCTGATAGCCACAACCCGCTATTTATTAAAAGAGCTTGAAAGAAAAGATAATTTTCAGGTAGGCTTGCTGCGCCCATCAGAAATCGAGCGTATGATGCGTTGGTTTCCATACCTGCGGCAAATTCCACATGCACATAAAAAGAAAATCATCAAATGGCTAAACGGCCATGCACGAACAATGATCTATCTTGAAGGCCTGTTTAAAGAAATTTTTGATCCCCTTACATCCGAAGATGATATTTCAGATGCAAGATGGCAAGCTGCGATTAAAGATGCCTTGCCCCAGACAGATGAAAAATCGGCCAACGAAGACCTTATGTTATCGCATATCTGGAAAAGGCTCGATGATACAGCCAGAGATCAGTTGCGGATCTTAACCACATTAAGGTGTCCCGCTCCTATGGATGCGGTAAAAACTTTCGGAAACCAAACTCAAAGGCTTGAAAGCTTGGGTCTGATCTCAAAATATTCCGGCAAATTTTACGGAATGCAGGATAGTGTGAGCTGCTTTGCAGAAAAGCTTTGCGGTTTTGCACTGCCTAAAGACCATTTATGCATCGGACTTTGGTACAAAGAAGCCTTTAAAACTGAAAAACGTTTGGTTTTTGCAGAAGAAGCAGTTTATCATCTGGTAAAGGCCGGAAAGGCCGATGTGGCAGCTCCCACGGCTGCCGATCTGGTAAGTCATTACTATACTACATCTCGTTATGCAGAATCCGGGAAAGTGCTGGATTCGGTTATTGCCCTTTCCCCTGTAAGTGATTTAGCAGAAAGTCTTCTTTCAATAAGAGGCAATCTTCATAATGCTCTTGGCCGATATGAGCTTGCCGCCGCCGATTATCAGGAAATAATTGAATCCGCCCGTAAACGTGAAACAGCAGGAATTGCCGAGGTTCAGGGGCTTCACGGTCTTGCCAACGCACTTTATAATTTGGGCCAATATGAAGAGTCCGCCGAAGCTTATAATAAATCACTAGTTATCACTAAGCAGGTTTATGGAACAGAAACACACTCTTCATACGCTGCCTCGCTTCACGGTCTTGCCGATGTTCTTGATCGTCTGGGCCGATACAAAGAAGCCGTTGAGGCTTATAATAAATCACTGGTTATCACAAAGCAGGTTTATGAAACAGAAACACGACCTGAATACGCTGTATCACTTCATGGTCTTGCCGGCGCTCTTGATCGTCTGGGCCGATACAAAGAAGCCGTTGAGGCTTATAATAAATCACTGGTTATCACAAAGCAGGTTTATGAGACAGAAGTACGACCTGAATACGTATCATTACTTAACGGTCTTGCAGGCGCTCTTTATAACCTGGGTCGATACGAAGAGGCTGTTGAGACTTATAATAAATCACTAGTTATGACAAAACAGGTTTACGGAACAGAAGTACACCCTGAATACGCCTCATCGCTTCATGGTCTTGCCAATGCTCTTGATCATATGAGCCGATATGAAGAAGCCTTTGAGGCTTATAATAAATCACTAGTTATCAAAAAGCAGATATACAAAACTGAAGTACACCCTGAATACACCTCATCGCTTTATGGTCTTGCAGTCGCTCTTGTTCACCTGGCCCGACATGAAGAAGCTGTTGAGGCTTTTAATAAATCATTAGTTATCACAAGGCAGGTTTACGGAACAGTAACACATCCTGAATATGCCTCATCGCTTGCAGGTCTTGCCAACACTCTTGTTCACCTGGGTCGGAATGAAGAGGCTGTTGAAGCTTATAACAAATCACTTAATATCAAAAAGGAGATTTACGGGAGTGACGAACATCCCAGCTCACTTCCCACCCGGACAAACCTGTCAATGACATTGGCAAAGATGGGGCAAATTGATCAGGCTTGCAGGGAAATGGATCAATCTTTATCCATTGCAAGAATTATGGGGCATCCTTTTCATACCGGCAATGTCCTGTATTTGTATGCGCAGCTGGAATCCGACCGTAACGCCCAAAAAGCCCTGGACATGGCCATAGAAGCTGAATTTTTGTTGAAACAGGTATTTGATGCTTCGCATCCCACATTACAGGGTGCGCAGGCAGTGATTGCAAAGTTGAAAGGCGGTCTTAAACATGAGCCCGAGCCTGATTCAGAGCATAAAAACCAAAAAGCGAAAGTAACGCCAGAAATGCTTAAAGACTGGACTTATGGGCTTTTATACGGCATTTCCTCTGTTTCTAAGGTGGTGTTTGTTCATCTGGCTCAGCGCATGGCATTATTAATTTCCACACAAGGGATTCTTACTCAATTAGCTGTCACGATGGGCAGGCCCGGTCTGGAGCTTGAAAACCCAACTGCGCTTGAGATGCCGGAAAACATGCCGTCTGAACAGATTAAGGACTTAAGACCCAGGCTTGCCGGATTTAAGGCATTGGTCAAGAGGGTGGCAGAAGATATTAAGGATATACTACAAGATTGCAATGAACAAAACGGACGAATTGTTTTACATGAAGATCTGTCACATCCGGTTCCGGATGAACTTCAAACCGTGTTGCTGGACGAAGCCGCAGCGATTATTTTAGCCGGTTCAGACGAATTGCTGTTGGCGGAACTTGACCTTGTTTTGAAGGGATTATCCATTCTGTTAAAAGATGTAGATGATCCGGCCGCCATTGGACTGCCAACCACTCTGCTCCGGAGATTGCCGGATCAGCGGGATAAAATCGTTAACACACTGAAACCATTTTGCTCTGAAATACAGAAGAAGCTCTTATTGGAAACGATAGAATAAAGGGTAGTAATAGAGACATGACAGTTTAGTCTATAATTTTACCTAACTGGCTCTATGGAAATATATAAAATAACAATACCAGCCGATTTTTCACACTTGAAGATAAAACATCCGACAATAAAAAACTTCATATCTTATTCCAGATCTATAAAGGAGAGCGGCCAGCCAGAATTAATCCAACTGACCGCTAAGGAGAAAAGAAGAGAATTACGAGCTTCATTTAAATATAAAGCAAATAACTTGCCAATCCGCACTTTTTATTTAATTTTAATTGTAGGTAATTATAAAAGCAATAAATAAAGATAGTTATAGTTAGATAATTATTTTGTTTTTCATTAATATATACTTTACAGATTTCATTCCATTTGCATCAAGCTCAAAATAATGACACCAGTGTCATTATTTTGATACTTTATTTATTCTTCTTTGGTCTTCTCCCTGATTTTCTTCCACCCTTACATTAAAGTAGATAAAAAGTTTTATACAATATTATAATTACATAAATGTAGTAGCAAGGCATATATAATACAATTTTGTATCATATAAATGCCCTCATAAAACCTGTATTTATCAGTAATGAACCAATATTATATAATAATATATAGCATTTAAAAGCATTTAATCGGATTTAATTTCTTGTGGCATAACTATTGTAATAAGTAGAATTAAATCTATTTCACAAAGTCCTATCATACGAAGGAGAAGAAAATGCGAAAAATAGCTATTTACGGTAAGGGCGGCATCGGCAAGTCAACTACTACTCAGAATACTGTTGCCGGGCTGGCCGAGAGCGGAAAAAAGGTAATGGTTGTAGGCTGTGATCCCAAAGGAGATTCCACAAGACTTCTTTTGGGTGGAATCGCACAGAGAACAGTTCTGGATACACTGCGGGAAGAGGGAGAAGATGTTGAACTTGATGATGTACGCAAAGCAGGTTTTAGCGGAATTCTATGCACTGAATCGGGCGGACCTGAGCCCGGGGTAGGTTGTGCCGGTCGGGGAATTATCACATCCATCAACCTGCTGGAACAGCTTGGAGCTTATGCAGAAGATGTAAAATTAGACTATGTTTTCTATGATGTACTAGGTGACGTGGTCTGCGGTGGATTCGCCATGCCCATCAGGGAAGGAAAGGCTAAGGAAATTTACATAGTAGTTTCCGGCGAGATGATGGCTATGTATGCCGCAAACAATATCTGCAAAGGAATAGTCAAGTTTGCAGAGGCCGGTGGTGTAAGGCTTGGAGGTCTGATTTGTAACAGCAGAAAAGTTGATAATGAAAAAGAAATGATTCTTGCCTTTGCCGATGCACTCGGAACCCAGATGGTTCACTTCCTGCCACGGGATAACATGGTTCAGAAGGCCGAGATAAATCGTAAAACAGTAATCGAGTTTGATAGAGAACATGCACAGGCCGAAGAGTATCGAATATTAGCAAGAAAAATTGATGAGAACAAAATGATGGTCATACCTAAAATATTGCCCATGGACGATCTTGAAAAACTTCTAATTGAATATGGAATAGCAGCTTAAATAAGAAAGGAAATAATCATGATTATGATCAGATCTATTGTAAGGCCGGAAAAAGTTGACGCTGTACTAGCTGCATTGATGGAAGCAGGCTTTCCGGGTGTCACAAAGATTTCGGTTGTCGGCCGCGGGAAGCAGCGGGGAATTAAAATCGGAGAAATTACCTATGATGAGATCCCTAAAGAAATGCTGCTTACCCTTATAAAGGAAAAGGACAAGGAGTTTGCCATTAAAACAATATTAAAAGCGGCACGTAGCGGAGATAAGGGCGCTTATGGTGATGGAAAGATATTTATTGTGCCTGTAGAGGAAGTTTATACCATCAGTTCAGGCATAAAAGAGGATGCCGGAGGTAATATTGAAGAGGTGAAAATATGAAGGAAATATTGGCTATTATCCGAATGAACATGATGAACCAGACAAAAATCACCCTTTCCGAAGCGGGTATTTCCTCAATAACTGCGGGAAGCGTCCTTGGACGGGGTAAAGGTTTGATAGATCTTCAACTGCTCAAAGGAGCAGAAAAAGGTTATGAAGAGGCCGTTTCACTTTTAGGGCAGAGCAACAGGCTTATACCAAAACGTATCTTAATTATCACTGTTCCTAATAAACTTGTGAAAAAAACCGTAAAAACGATAATGAAAGTCAACAAAACAGGAAAACAGGGAGACGGAATTATTTGTGTAATGCCATGCCTTGATGCGGTGCGCGTAAGAACAGGTGAAAGCGGTGATGATGTTTTAGATGATATTTGAGATGACATGTGAATTGAAGAACCAACAAGTATTGTAAAAGAGGAGATGCTTAAAATGGCGTTACCTGAAGAAAATATAAAATTTGAGATTGATGGATATACTCCTGAAGAAATCAAAGAAGAAATATTACTACAGTATCCACCCAAAGTTGCCAGAAAAAGAGCAAAGCAGATCATAATCAATAAGTTTGATAGCGACGGTAAAGTGGCGGATATCAGCCCAAACGTTCGGACGGTTCCGGGATTAATCGGTCAGCGGGGATGCTGTTATGCCGGTTGCAAGGGTGTGGTTTTGGGGCCAACAAGAGATATTATAAACATTACCCACGGCCCGATTGGATGCGGATTCTATAGCTGGTTGACACGAAGGAACCAGACTGATCCGAGCACCACACCGGATAATCATAATTTTATGACTTACTGCTTTTCTACCGACATGCAGGATGAACAGATCATATTCGGAGGAGAAAAAAAACTCGCCCTGGCCATACAGGAAGCATATGACAATTTCCATCCGAAGGCTATAGCGGTTTTCTCTACCTGCCCGGTGGGTTTAATAGGAGACGATATTCATACTGTTTGCCGTGAAATGAAGGAAAAACTTGGAATTAATGTCTTTGGTTTCAGTTGTGAAGGTTACAAGGGAGTGAGTCAGTCAGCAGGCCATCACATTGCAAATAACGGTATCTTTACCCATGTGGTTGGTACTGATGATACTGAGCGGGACGGCAAATATAAAATTAATCTGCTGGGAGAATATAATATCGGTGGAGACGCATTTGAAATAGAGCGGATCTTTGACAAATGTGGAATTACCTTAATTTCAACTTTCAGCGGTAATTCCAGTATTGATAAATTCGCCAATGCTCATGTTGCTGATCTGAATCTTATAATGTGTCACAGATCCATCAATTATGTCGCTGAAATGATGGAAACAAAATACGGCCTGCCCTGGATCAAGATTAACTTTATCGGAGCAAATGCCACGGCAAAATCATTAAGAAAAATTGCTCAGTATTTTGGCGATGAAGAACTGATTGCAAAGGTTGAAGAAGTTATTGCCGAAGAAATGCCAGCGGTAAAAAAGGCAATAGAAGAATTCAGACCCCGAACTGAAGGGAAAAAGGCGATGCTGTTTGTAGGAGGCTCAAGGGCTCATCACTACCAGGAACTCTTTGCCGAACTTGGCATGAAAACACTCTCGGCAGGCTATGAATTTGCTCATAGAGATGACTATGAAGGCAGGAGAGTGCTTCCCGACATTAAAGTTGATGCCGACAGCAGAAACATCGAAGAACTTGATGTCAAGCCTGACCCTGAAAAATTTAATCCGAGAAAAAATGAATCCGAGATTGCAAAGCTTGAGGAGTCCGGGCTGAAACTGTCTGACTACGATGGCATGATGCCGGATATGGATAGTGGCGCTATGATTATAGACGACATAAGTCAGCGCGAATCCGACCTGCTTATAGAGTCTTTCAAACCGGACATCTATTGTGCCGGCATTAAGGAGAAGTATACGGTACAGAAAAACGGAATTCCAATGAAACAGCTCCACAGTTATGACTACGGTGGACCATACGCCGGATTTAGTGGTGCTATAAACTTTTACAGAGAAATTGACCGTATGGTCAACAGCAAAATATGGAGATATCTGAAAGCTCCATGGCAGTCTCACCCGGAACTGGCTGCGGCTTATGCATCCGATTAAGTAAACATTCGGGTTCACAGTTTTATGGTTCACGGTTCCATGGTTCACGGTTTAAGATTTAAGTGCGATCAAAATCGGACGTTTTGAAGATGTTGAGGCTTGGCAACCGGCATGTACATTGACTCAAAAAGCGTACCGTATGACAAAGAAGCCGGGGTTTGCGTATGAAGGGCTCAAAGCAACCAACCGTGAACTGTGAACCTAACAACCTGAGTAGTTATCTGATTAATTGCTTGTTTTGATTATCGAAACCATCAGCCTGAAAATTAAATATAATATGAGGACATAAGATATGCTTCTAAGACATACAACTGATGAAATAAAAGAACGAAAGGCGTTGTCAGTGAATCCGGCAAAGACATGTCAGCCTATAGGAGCCATGTATGCTTCACTCGGGATTCACGGATGTTTACCACACAGTCATGGTTCTCAGGGATGCTATGCTTATCACCGCAGTACGCTTACGCGTCATTACAAGGAACCGGTTATAGCCGCGACCAGCGCATTTACAGAGGGAGCCTCTGTTTTCGGTGGTCAGGCAAACCTGCTCCAGTCCATTGACAACATTTTTACGGTTTATAATCCTGCTGTGATTGCCGTTCATACGACATGTCTTTCAGAAACTATCGGAGACGACTTGCCCCAGATAATTAATAAAGCAAGATCCGATGGGAAAATTCCTGAGGGAAAATATGTTATTCACACAAACACCCCGAGTTATGTGGGATCGCATGTTACAGGATTTTCGAATATGACCCGTGCAATGGTAGATTATTTTGCCGAATACACAGGATCAAAAAATAAAATTGTTAATATTATACCCGGATTTGTGGAACCCTCGGATATGGAAGAGATGAAAAGACTTGCAGCCGAAATGGGGATAAAGACAATAATGTTTCCCGATACATCAAAGGTGTTAAACGGCCCAATGACAGGAAAGTATAAGATGTTTCCTGAAGGGGGAGTTACAATTGAAGAGCTTAAAATGGCGGGAAGCAGCATAGGAACCATAGCACTGGGGCCACATGCCTCAGGAGCGGCGGCAAAAGCGCTTGATGTGAAATGCAAGGTCAGATGCGAAATACTTGATTTGCCGATCGGCTTGCATGCAACGGATACATTCATAGATCACCTCAGATGCATGGCTAATGTCAATGTACCGGATTCCATTAACTTTGAAAGAGGTCAGATGTTAGATATTATAGCTGATATGCACCAGTATTTTTACGGCAAGAGGGTTGGCCTTGTGGGAGACCCGGACCAGATTATGGCGCTGGCAAAATTTCTGGTATCCATTGATATGCATCCTGTTTACATGGTTACAGGCAGTCCGGCAGGAAAGAAGTTTGAAAAGGAGTTAAGGGAGATAACAGCAGAAGTTCCGGGTGAAGTAAAAATCAAAGTGCCCGGAGATATGTATCTCTTTCACCAGTGGATTAAAAATGAGCCGGTAGATCTGCTCATTGGAAACACTTATGTAAAATATATTGCACGGGATGAAGACATACCTTTTATAAGGCATGGTTTTCCAATCATGGATCGGATAGGGCATAGTTACTTTCCTACAGTGGGTTACAAAGGAGGTATACGGCTGCTGGAAAAAATATTAAACGCGCTTTTGGATAGAAAAGATAGAGATGCTACCGATATCGATTTTGAACTTGTAATGTAAGATCTGAATTTGAAAGTCTAAATAAGGGAGTTATTAAAATGGATAAACCTGATTATCATATATTTGTGTGTTGCAGTTTTAGAGGTATTGAAGCGAAAGGCAAATGCCTGCGTAAAGAGTCCCCCAATCTTATTCCCTATTTGCAGGAGGAATTGGTGGACCGGGGTTTAAATGCAATGGTATCCAGTTCGGGTTGTCTGAACCGATGTGACGATGGTCCGGCCATGGTCATATATCCTCAAGGAATATGGTACGGGAATATTAACGGGGAAGCTGAAGTTGATGAAATACTGGATGCCCTTGAAGAGGGAGTAGCAGCGGAAAAATACCTGATTACATAATGGTATTATGATGTCATGAGGTGAATAAAATGGAAACATCGACAGCTGTAATTTTTGAAGAAAGAGAAAATCAGATCCACCGCAAAGGTGAATCACCATTTAATATCGATTGTAACCGCGACAGCCTGGCCGGAGCGATAAGCCAGAGAGCGTGTGTTTTTTGCGGCTCCAGAGTGGTATTGTATCCGATTGCAGATGCTCTGCATCTGGTACATGGCCCTATAGGCTGCGCAGTCTATACCTGGGATATCAGGGGGGCGCTATCATCAGGTCCCGAACTCCACCGGCTTAGTTTTAGTACCGACCTGCAGGAAAAAGATGTTATTTTCGGCGGAGAAAAAAAACTTTATAGAGCATTAAATGATCTTATCGATCTTCATGGACCTAAGGCGGCATTTGTCTATTCAACCTGTATAGTCGGAATTATTGGTGATGATCTGGAAGCAGTCTGCCGCAAGGTCAGTGCAGAAAAGGGAATTCCGGTTATTCCGGTTCAGTCGGAAGGCTTCAAGGGTAATAAACGTGAAGGCTATAACGCTGCGTGCAGGGCCCTTTTCAGGCTGGTGGGAACAGGCGAAACTAATGATATATCTCCATACAGCCTTAATATCCTTGGTGACTTTAATCTTGCCGGCGAAATATGGTTAATCAGAGATTATTTCAAACGTATGGGTGTTGAGGTTGTCGCCAATATCACCGGGGACGGGCGGGTTGAAGATATAAAAAGAGCCCATGGTGCAAAATTAAATGTTGTTCAGTGTTCCGGGTCTACCATGGATCTGGCAAATATGATGGAAGAAACCTACGGTATTCCTTCTATAAGAGTTTCATATTTCGGTGTGGAAGATATGGCCCAGGCTCTTTATGATGTCGCAAATTATTTTGGTGATAGCCAAATGATAGAAAAAACCAGGGAACTGGTTAAAGACGAACTTGCGGTTCTTTACCCTGAATTAAAAAAATATAAAAAAGCGCTTGAAGGAAAAAAAGCAGCCATATATGTCGGCGGGGCATTCAAGGCTTTTTCTCTGGTTAAGGCATTAAGACATCTTGGAATGAAAGTAGTAATGGTAGGGTCTCAGACCGGCACCAAAGAAGACTACGAAGAACTTGAAGAGATTACTGATCCGGGCACAATAATAGTTGATGATTCCAATCCGCTGGAGCTTTCACAGTTTGTCAAGGAAAAGGGAGTGGATATTTTTATAGGAGGAGTAAAAGAACGCCCGGTTGCATTCAAGCTTGGTGTGGGATTTTGCGATCATAATCACGAGAGAAAAATCGGGTTGGAAGGATTTGAAGGCATGCTCAATTTTGCCAAAGAAGTTTATAACACTGTTATGAGCCCGGTATGGCGTTTTGTCCCCCGCAATACTACAGGAGATGTGAAAAATGTCTGATAACTATACGTCAACAACAAACGCATGTAAACTATGCAAACCTATCGGGGCATGCCTTGCTTTTAAGGGTGTTGAAGGGGCTGTGCCGTTTCTGCACGGATCACAGGGATGCGCAACATATATGCGCCGCTATATTATAAGTCATTTCAGGGAACCAATGGATATAGCGTCTTCTTCGCTGGGAGAAAAAAATGCTATATTCGGTGGAGGCCCGAATTTAAAGCAGGGGATCAAAAATGTAACCACAAAGTATGGGGCAAAGATGATCGGTATCGCCACGACCTGCTTAACTGAAACAATCGGCGATGATGTTCCTTCCATTATTAAAAATTTTCGTGAAGAAGAAAAATCTATTTTTGAATCCGGTGACTCTCCGCTTCTGGTGAATGTTTCCACACCAAGCTATGGCGGTACGCATATGGAAGGTTTTCATGATGCCGTTAAGGCGCTTGTTGATCAGATTGCAACTAAAGAAGGCAAAGATGAATCCGTTAACCTGCTGCCGGGGTTTATTTCACCAGCCGACATACGTTATCTAAAAGAGGTTTTTTCTGATTTTAATATCAAAGGAGTAATACTGCCTGATATTTCGGAATCTTTAGATGGTACGGCTCTTCTTGATTATCAGAAGATTTCTGAAGGTGGAACTCCACTGTCTAAAATAAAAAGCATGGGAAAGGCCCGTGCAACTATTGAATTCGGGCGTACAATTTTTGGAAATACCACCGCAGGAAAACTCTTAAATACCCGTTTTGGTGTTAAAAACTATTCTCTTGGGATGCCGGTTGGGCTTAGGGAGAGTGATGAATTTTTCTCGGTTATAGAAGACATATCAGGATGCAAAACACCCGAAAAGCATGTACTGGAACGTGGCAGACTTATAGATTCATATGTGGATGCTCATAAATATATTTTCGGATGCAAGGCTGTTGTTTATGGAGAAGAAGATCTGGTTGTTGGTCTTACTTCGTTTTTGGCAGAAATAGGAATTCAGCCGGTTCTTTGTGCATCAGGTGGAAAGAGCAGAAAAATGGAAAAAGAGATTACTGCGGTAACTAAAGGGATTATCGATGCGCCGCTTGTAAAAGAGGGCGTTGATTTTTATGACATCGGAGAAGATGTAGCAACATTAAAACCTGATCTTCTTATCGGACACAGCAAGGGTTACGCTCTGGCAAAAAAGTATGGGATTCCTTTGATGAGGGTAGGTTTTCCGATCCATGATCGTATAGGCGGACAGCGTGTTCTTCACCTGGGCTATCGCGGGGCGCAGGCCCTGCTTGATAACCTTGTAAATTTAGTAATCGAAAAGAAGCAGAATGATTCACCTGTTGGATACTCTTATATGTAAGTAATTGACGATAAAGGAGCAGCTAATGAACCTGGACGCACACCCCTGTTTTAATAAAGATGTAAAAAATAAATTCGGACGGGTACACCTTCCCGTGGCACCAAAATGTAATATCAAATGTAACTACTGCAACCGGAAATATGATTGTCTGAACGAAAGCAGGCCCGGAGTTACCAGTGCTGTTCTTTCACCAAAACAGGCTGTCGATTATCTTGAAAAGGTTCTTATAAAAGAACCACGTATAACAGTAGCCGGTATTGCCGGACCGGGTGATCCTTTTGCCAATCCGGAGGAAACAATGGAAACCTTAAGACTCATTAACAAAAAGTTTCCTGATATTATCCTCTGTCTTGCAACTAATGGAATGGGCCTTTTGCCTTATATAGAAGAACTTAGCGGGCTCAACCTGACCCATATTACTATTACGGTTAACGCCCTCGATCCGGCTATAGGTGGTAAGATATATTCCTGGGCAAGGGATGGAAAAGTGCTGTATAGAAAAGAAAATGCGGCAGCAAAGCTTATTGAACGCCAGCTTGAGTCAATTAAAAAGTTAAAGGAAAAAAATATAACGGTTAAGATTAACTCAATAATTGTTCCGGGCATAAATGATGATCACATTATAGAAATCGCAAAGGAAATGGGGCATTTAAAAGTCGATATCATGAATGCTATTGCCATGTTTCCAAGCCCTGGTTCTGAATTTGAAAAAATGGAAGAGCCGAATAACGAAATTGTATCAAGGATCAGAGACGATGCCGGGAAATACGTTTCACAGATGAAGCATTGTACCCGCTGCCGTGCTGATGCTGTTGGGCTTTTGGGCGAAGATCGTATTACTGAGTTTCAGGGGTGCCTTTCCGAATGCAGCGCAATTAAAGAAAAGGATAATAAAAATAAACCTTATGTAGCAGTGGCTTCGATGGAAGGGACTCTTGTCAATATGCACCTGGGAGAAGCAGATCGTTTTATGATTTATGGGAAAGGTATTGATGGGTATAAGCTTGTGGATATCAGGTATGCGCCGAAACCGGGAGGAGGAGACGACAGGTGGAATCAATTGAAGGATACTATAAAAGACTGTCGCGCCATCCTTACCAGTGCTCTTGGAGACCGGCCAAAACAGATTCTTGAAGTTGCCGGAATACTGCCTGTTGAAATGGAGGGCTTCGTCGACGAAGGGCTGGAGGCTGTTTTTGAAGGCAGTGATCTTGGCAGGTTTAAAAGCCGTAAATTCAACCCTTCCGGTTGTGGTGGGACGGGGTTGGGGTGCGGATAAATAATATGGTAAGCCAATTTCAAAACGTCCCGTTTTGGATTGTCGCTGTATTGGGCGAAAATTTTAACCCTTGATATCCCCCATCTTCTCTTGCGGTTAAAATTTTCGCCCGTCTTAAGCATGACCAAACTAAACGTTTTGAAACCGGCTCTAAAGACTTATTTGGAGGAAAATATAATGGACAAAACTCGTATTGCAGTTGTTTCAACCAACGCAATTTGTGTGGATGAGCATTTTGGAAAAGCCAAACGTTTCTTAATATATGATTTAAAAGACAATATGGAATTTATTGAAGAAAGGAATACGGAAACTCTTTCAGTAAATGATCCGAAACATGAATTTGATCCGGATAAATTTAATCTTATTTCATCTGTAATAGCTGACTGCAACAAGATCTATATGACAAGAATTGGAGAAGTACCCGCAGCAAAATTGAGGAAACAGGGAATCGAACCTGTTATCTTCGATGGAGAAATTAAAGAAATCCCCCACCAATAACAATTTCCTCCTCTTTGTGTTATTGGCTTAACTCGTATGGATCACCAAAGATTTTGTGATCCATACGAGGATTCAAGGATTTGAGCTAAATGCCAAGAAATTATAAAGAATTAATAGTTTGGCAAAATTCTTATCAATTATCTCAGGATATCGATAGGGCAACAGACACATTCCCCGAACATGAAGGGTTTATCTTAGCAACTCAAATGAAAAAGGCCGCCGTATCCATTCCGAAATATATTGCCAGAGGATACCGAAAAAAAACAACCCTGGAATATATAAAATTATTATATGTTGCTTATCGCTCAACATATGAATTGGAAATGCAAATAATACTGTCTGGGGATCTTGGTTATATTAACAAGGAGCAGTTATCAGTACTTCATGGTAATATTTCTGAGCTTGAAATAATGTTAAGATTCATGATAAAAACTTTAGAAAATAAACAGTAAATCTATGAGCACTCGAATTAAAGCCCCCTTTCTCCTTATTAATTGAAAGAAGAAAAAAGCATTACGCAGTAATCGATCCAAAGGTGGCGTTATGCAAAGTGTCTCGTTATATGGAGGATTAATTGTTATCATCCCTTATTATTCGTGATGCAAAGCAGGAAGATATCAATAAGCTTTTGGAGCTTTTAGAACTTTTGTTTTCAATCGAAAAAGATTTTAAATTTGATATTAAACGCCAGAGCCGCGGTCTTGAGATGATGCTTGATGGTTGCGGTAAACACCGTTGCGTCAAAGTAGCTGATATAGATGGAGAAGTCGTTGGGATGGTGACAGCTCAAACCCTGATATCTACAGCGGAAGGTGGTATATCCGTTGTTGTCGAAGACATGGTTGTAAGTCAGGACTGTCAGGGCAGGAGAGTTGGAGAAAGATTGCTTGAAGACATCACACAATGGGCAAAAAAACGTAATGCGGTCAGGCTTTCGCTTCTTGCCGATAAAGACAATATTTCCGCTATAAAGTTTTACAATCATATCGGTTGGAATAAAACCAATCTCATTAGCCTGCATAAACAAATCCAGCAGATAGCTATAATCTAACTGTAAAGAGGTCAGTTTGTGTGTCAGTTTGGGGACGCCCTTTACATTTATAGTTGACAACCTTAATTATTTGTATTAAATAGATGGCATGCCAAGAAAAGCAAGAGTAGATGCACCGGGAGCCCTTCATCATATCATTGTACGGGGAATCGAGCGGGCCAAAATATTCAGGATTGATTCCGATCGTGATGATTTTCTAAACCGGTTTGGAAAGCTTATAGCCGAAACCAAAAGCCGTTGTTTCGCATGATCCTTATTCAGACCACAGCAACATCATGGGTAAGATTTCCCGGCAATGGCAGGATATAACTGATGTTTTAGAACTTTTCGGAAACAAAGCAGGGCCAGCCTGCAGGCGTTATAAGGCATTTGTTGAAAAAGGCATTTAGCGGAAGGCAAGCGTCCCGATTTGATCGGGGGAGGATTGATAAGAAGCAGCTAAGGCTGTGAAGCAGTAAAAGCCATGCGTAAGGCAAAGTTATTCGGGAAATCAGATGAACGCATACTTGGCAATGGAGATTTTGTTGAGACAGTACTTGCTGAATCAAATGAGCAGATGAAAAGAAAATAATTAATAAGACTGGTTATTGTATCATTGAATAATAAAAACTATAAAACTAAAGGGCGTCCCCAAATATCTGTGCTTTTGATCAATCCTCCTGTCGTAAGACCTTGCGAACCACCTGCAGGGATTGCGAAGCTTTTGGGGATGCTGGAAAAGCATAATGTTCGTTGCCGGGTATTGGATGCCAATCTCGAAGGCCTGATGAATCTTCTGCAAAGTCCCGTCAAGGCCAACGACACTTGGACCAGGCGGGCATCACGACATCTGGATTTTAATATTTCCGCGTTTCTTCATACTGATCTCTACAAAGATATAGACCGCTACACGCGGGCAGTAAACGATATAGATCGCATTCTCTACCAGGTTGCACTCTCTCATGGCGTCCATCTGGGTCTTGCAAATTATCAGGATATTGCCCTCTCACCTCTTAGAAGTTTCGATCTCATACGGGCATCGGAGCAACCGGAAACGAGTCCCTTTTACTTTTATTTTATGGAGCGACTGTCGAATATCTTCGAAGATGAAGAGCCTTTTCTTGTTGGAATCTCATTGAACTATCTAAGTCAGGCCATACCGGCATTTTCCATGATCGGTATCATAAGAAAGCTCTGCCCGGACGCAAGACTGGTTCTTGGCGGAGGCCTTGTAACATCATGGCTTAGCAACCCCGGCTGGAACAATCCATTTGATGGTCTTGTTGATGATATGGTGGCAGGGCCGGGCGAAAAGCCCCTCCTTGACATTCTCAAATTGTCTCCTTTAGATGCTCATGCATCACCGGATTACAGTCCATTTCATGAAAATTCTTACCTGTCTCCGGGCTTTGTTCTCCCTTACAGCGCGTCAAACGGCTGCTACTGGAGTAGATGCACATTCTGTCCGGAAAAGGCTGAGGGCGGTTCCTATTCTCCCCTTCCGGTGAATGAATCGATATCTGACATTGAAAAGCTCATCGACGGCAAAAAACTCTGCCTTATACATTTTCTCGATAATGCGATGAGTCCGGCGCTCCTTAAAGCAATAGCCGACAAACCCTTCGGTATCCCCTGGTACGGATTTGTACGCATAACCCGTCAGCTTACAGACCCTGACTTTTGCAGAAGCCTGAAACGTTCCGGGTGCGTTATGCTTAAGATAGGCCTTGAATCGGGGGACCAGGGTGTTCTCGACGCACTTGATAAGGGCATTAATCTGAAAGAGGCATCCATAGCATTGAAAAATCTCAGAGATGCCGGTATAGGCACCTATATATATCTGCTCTTCGGGACACCGTCCGAAACGTACAGAGAGGCAAAAAGCACCCTCGATTATGTTTTAAAACATCAAGAATATATCGGCTATCTTAACCTTGCAATATTCAATATGCCCGCCTATGGTCCGGATGCGGCAGGCATGGATACTAAGGATTTTTATTCAGGTGATCTGACCCTCTACAGTCAATTCAGGCATCCCGGAGGTTGGGAAAGAAAGGATGTCAGAAAGTTTCTGGATCGCGAGTTCAGAAGAAATCCCGTGATCCAGGCAATCTTGCGCAGAGATCCTCCCGTGTTCACATCGAACCATGCCCCGTTCTTTCTCATGTCCAAAGGTGGATAAAGGGTTTTTCCTTGGGTAGTATAGGGGACATTAAACTATTAAGCATGATTCGTTGATATGTTAATCGAAGTACATGCCAATAAAATCACGAATAGATGCACCGGGAGCGATGTATTTTGTCCGGAAAATTTCTACTCATTTTCATCTTCTTTCATTTTTTTATACCAGGGTTCTTTGCCATAGAGTTTGTCCATACAGTCCGGACAAAGGCCATGGCTGAACAATGCATCAGAATGATTCTCAATATAAGTTTCTATCTGGTTCCAATAACCTTTATCATCACGTATTTTTTTGCATTGGGCACAGATCGGCAAAAGCCCATTAAGAGTTTTGATGTTTTCAAGAGCTTCCTGGAGTTCATTGATTAGTTTTTTACGATCGTTTTCCATTTTTTTCTTTTTTGTTATATTTGACATTAATGTTGCAAATTGTCCCTCTTGAGGACTGTATGCCACCACATCATAATAGCTGTCGATTTCTTTAACATAAGTTTCAAAATGAACAGGTTCCCCGGTAAGGGCAACTTTTCCGTAAGTATCAAACCAGTATGATTCTGTTTGAGGGAGTGCTTCAAGCACTGTATTACCTATAAGTTTATTAGCCTCAATTCCTGTGATCTTTTCAAAAGCTTTATTGGCTTCCAGAAATCTACAGTTGTATGGCTTACCGTCTTCATCATATATTATTTCATGCAAAGCAAATCCAACTGTCATCTTTTCTATCAATGTGCGGTAGCGCTTTTCACTATCTTTTAATGCTTTTTCAACTTGCTTTCGCTCTGTGATATCTTCGGAAATACCTTCTATGAATTGAATCGCACCATTACTGTCCCTGATTATATGAGGAGTATCCAATATTGTGCGTTGTGTGCCATCAGGATGAAGAAAAGACAATTCAATACCCTTAACTTCCTGTCCGGAAAGCAAATCAGCAAACTTCTTCCTGCCAAGCTCATACTCTTCCGGATTCCAGTTAATTATATTGTCAAAAACATTTTTTCCAATAGCTTTTTCAGGAGAAATTCCGAATATCGATTTTATTCCGGGACTCGCATACATCAAAGTTCCGTCCAGCGTAAAACTATAAATCATAAATTGGCTGCTTAACTCTTCTACCAGTCTCTGATATTTATCCTTAGAGCTTTGCAGAGCCTCTTCCGCCAGTTTGCGTTTATTGATTTCTTCTTCCGCTTCTTTAATCTTTTGTTCAAGTTGTTCATTAAGCTGTTTTAAATCTTTGGTTCGTTGTTCTACAAGGTTCTCCAGATGATCGCGATCCTTGCGTAATTTCGAAGACATTTCGTTAAATGAACTAACAAGATCAAAAAACTCTTGACCTTCCGGATATTCAATATGCTCTCCCAAATGTTCGGGGTTGCTGACTATTTTAACAGATTTTTCCCTTATATAATTAAGGGGTGCAAATATGAAACTTTTGGTCAGATAGGTTATTGAGCCGAAAAGAGCTGCCAATATTAAGAGCAATATTGCTGAAAGATGAAATGAAAGTTTGTTGATCTGGGCAAATACATCTTCAACAGGTATTCGAATGGAGATGGCGGAAACGACTTCATCAACAGAACGATTAAAACTTCTGGAAGCCCCGTATTGTTTCACCATATCGATTGGCGCTGTATCCGGATTGCTGTGGCATCTCAAGCAGCTTTCTTCCATTACCTCGCCACGCTTAAGTACAACCAGAAATCTTTTATTCTCAAATTCCCGTATTGTCTTTGATTCCTTGATGTCCGGATTATTATTGAGTATTTTTATGAAAGATTTTTCAAATGCATCTGCTTCATTTTCAGGGCTTCTTGCATTAATAGCACATTCTTTGTAGTAATATTTTCTATCGGTTATTGATTTGAAATATTTATCTATTTCACGGACTGCATATGTTGATGACATCCAGATCGGATCAAAATAATCCGTCATTTTCATTGGACCAAGTTTTTTAAAAAGGACCGGTTTCAGTTGGTGTGAAAAGTAAGTGTGGATTGAAAGGTTCCGGTTAAGTGTTATCATTGCTTCTTCTTTGGCACTATTAACAGCATATTTTTTCATTTGCCAGTTTGTAATGGCAATCAATGCAACAGCAGAACAAAAAACCAGAAAAGCAATTGATAAAAACAAACGAGTGTTGATTTTATAAGGAGTTTTCATGTCTGATTCCCCTTGTTTTCTAATTACTATATTGGTTGAAATAGCTTGTAAAAGTTGTGGCCTCCGAAAATGATTATTTGAGAATCATGTTTTTACTTTTTACCTGATGATATGCAACTCATATTTTATAGCAGATTTATTATAAACAGAAAGCCGGCAGGATGCAAGCAATTGACTTATAACATTGTTTTTTTGATAATCCAAAAAATATTTGAAATGACCAATGCCTGTTGAAAATTCTATAATACGAGTCAAAGCAAACATTAAAACCATATACCACGTCCTACGGGCGTGAAATATAAGCGGCGTATAAAGATTTGTTTCTGGTTGACCTCTTGTTGTCATTTTGCTAACAGCTGGAACCCAACGGCTAACGGGTCAGTTTAAGCAATAGCCTATATAACAGATCCAGGACATAATAAAATGGGGTATTTCCTTGGAACCTTGATTTTATCATTTGGAATGCCCCGTTTAATACGATGGCAGTTAAACACTGCTCGAAGAGCAAAAGGATAAACATATGTTTCAACAAATCAAAAACAGGGGGTGGATTGTCACGTTTAGCGGAACTTGCATCAACCTTGCCCTTGGCATTTTATATACATGGAGTATCTTTAAGGGTAGCATAGAAAAATCTATTAAAGCAGGCGGGGAAGGCGCCTTTAACTGGGATCTTGCCTCTTTAAACGATCCCTATGCAATCTGCTGCCTTGTCTTTTCCTTTGCCATGATTTTGGCCGGAAAATGCCAGGACAGATTTGGCCCCAGAATTACGGCTTTCATAGGTGGCGTCCTGGTGGGCATTGGCTTTATTTGGATTTCAACAACCACGAGTTATGCAGTATGGATCATCGGCTTTGGGATTTTGGCAGGCACCGGCATTGGCTTTGGTTATTCAGCCGCCACACCGCCGGCGCTGAAATGGTTTCCTCCTTCTAAAACCGGATTGATTGCAGGACTCGTTGTCTCAGGATTTGGTTTGGCATCTGTCTATATTGCACCCCTTTCACAATATCTGCTTGGCATTTGGGGATTGCAGGAGGCCATGCTGTTTTTTGGAATCGCATTTTTAATCGTTGTGTGTTTTTTTTCTATGATGCTGATCAACCCACCCGCAGGATATAAACCGATGGTCATCGATACCAAAGGCGGTGCTCACCCGGAAAATGCAGTAAAAGATTCGACCGCAAGCGAAATGCTCAAAACCGGCACCTTTTACAGGCTTTGGTTTATATTTTTTATTGGATCTGGTGCCGGACTCATGGTAATTGGCAGTGTTGCCGGTATGGCTAAACAAAGCATGGGGGAACTGGCTTTCCTGGCGGTGGCCATAATGGCTATCGGCAACGCAGGAGGAAGAATTATCGCAGGGATCTTATCCGACAAAATTGGCCGACGCGCCACCCTGACAATCATGTTGACTTTCCAAGCCGTACTTATGTTTATCGCCATTCCCATTGTAGGTTCCAGCAGTGCAAAGCCTTTGTTGTTAGTTGTTCTGGCCACTTTTATCGGTTTCAATTATGGAACCAATCTTTCTCTTTTCCCCTCGCTAACAAAGGATCATTGGGGACTGAAGAACTTTGGTACCAATTACGGGATCGTATTCAGCGCATGGGGTGTAGGCGGATTTGTATTGGGAAGGGTATCCCAAATGCTTCATGCCTATAGCGGCGCTTATACATCATCTTTGGCTATTGCCGGTGTCATGCTTATTTGCGGAGTTCTTTTAACCTTCACATTAAAAGATAAAGAAAAGACAACTTAGGGAGTAAACCTTTAATCTCTTTGTACCGGAAAAAGTGTCGGGAATTTTTCCAGTCATGGATTATTTTAAAGATCTTTGCCCTGTAATGCGGTGATAGGTGATGAGGGCTTTCTGTAAAATATTATAAGTATTTTAAATTGGTTGTTAACGCTCCTTAAAACGATTATGCATTAAATACAATATTGTATGGTTTTTGCTTTCAATTTTTATTTTGTTTGATTAATATAGCACGCCTATGGAAAACATGGTTACCGGATAATAAAAAACATATGATTACGCGGACGCTTAGCGTAGCGCGATAGATAAAAAGAGGTATCAAATTGGAAAAAAACGCTAAAATGTTCTGGACAGGTTTATCACCTGATGAGGCAAGGGAAGCTCTTGTCAATAAAGACAAGTCTATGAGAGACAAACGGATGACGCTGAAAGAGGCGGTGTCCGAATTCGTTAAGGCTGGAGACAATGTCGGTATCGGCGGTTTTGTTAATGTCCGTCAGCCCATTGCTATTGTTCACGAAATTATTCGTCAGGGTTTCAAAGATCTTATACTTTCTTTCCATTCGGCAGGCATGGCTCCTGAGCTTCTTGCCGGCGCAATGATGGTAAGGCCCGACCATTGTTCCATCAAACGGATCGAACTGGCGTACTGGGGCCATGAGGGCTTTGGCCTTTCCCAGGCCTGGCGTTATCTCGCAGAGCGTGGCATGATAGAGTTTGAAGACTGGAGCAATTACAATATGTCGGCCCGGTTCAAGGCCGGAGCCATGGGTTTACCTTTTATTCCGACCCGCGGACCGCTGGGTGGTGACATCCGCAACACCAGTCGTACCAAGGTCATTGACTGTCCCTTTACCGGACGTCCTATTGCTTTGCTTCCGGCCAGCAATCCTAATGTAGCTCTCATCCATGTACAGGCAGCCGACATGTATGGCAACTGCATTATCCGTGGAACAGACGCCACTTGTGCGGAAATCGCCATGGCTTCAGCTCATACCATTGTCACCTGCGAACAGCTTGTATCTCATGAGCTGCTTGTCACCAACCCCAAGGATATCATGATTCCTTTTCCGGCCATTGACGCGGTTGTCAAGGTGCCTTTCGGCGCTTATCCGGGAGCATGTCGACGTCATTATTATTTTAATAGCGACCACATCCTTGAATTTCTCGGTCTCATAGCTCCTATATGCAAGGGCGGATCATCTGACGCATTGAAAGCCTGGTATGATGAGTTTATCTTTGGTGTTGAAAGCTTTGAGGATTACATTGATAAATTCCAGACCAAAAAGCTGTTTGCCGATCAGGCAGCAGAGTCCTACAACTGCGAGCGATTGGCCTGATTACCGGATACGGTTATTTCTATTGCATCCAAACCTTACGGAATTAATAAATAAGGAGTTATCATGACAGTTTCAACAGATTACACCGCCCAGGAAATTATTGTTGTGGCGGGAGCAAAAATTCTGGAAAATAATAAAATAGTATTTGTCGGGACCGGCCTGCCAATGGTCGCTACTCTGCTGGCAATCCACACACATGCACCTGGCCTGATCCCGGTATTCGAGGCCGGAGCCGTTGGGCCTCCCCTTAAGCACGGTCTGCCCACTTCTGTTGGCGACTCAAAAACCTTCACCGGAGCATCTTACCTTAAAGGCTTAAACAGCGCCTTTGAGTTGACCCAGCGCGGTTTTGCCGATTTCGGCTTTATCGGCGGCGCTGAAGTTGATATGTACGGCAACCTTAACTCCACCATGATGGGTGATTACCCTGAAGGATACCTGAAACCTAAAGTACGGCTTCCGGGCAGCGGCGGTGCCAGTGACATGGCCGCTTCCTGCGAGAGAACCATCCTCATCGTTCCCCATGACAAAAAAAAGTTCAATGAGAAGCTGTCGTACATGACCAGCCCCGGCTATCTTGATGGCAGTCCCAATGCACGATATAAAGCAGGTATGCAGGGCAAAGGTCCGTACCGTCTCATCACCACCAAAGGTATCTTCGATTTCGAAGAAAAAAGCAAAAGAATGCGTCTTATCAGTATATTTCCCGGCGAAACAGTGGAAAGCATTCAGGCAGCAACCGGTTTTGAACTGCTGGTAGCCGATAATGTCGACCAGTTTGCTGCACCTACAGCGGAAGAAGTACGGATGATCCGTGAGGAAGTCGATCCACTCGGAATTTTTGTAAAACGCGCTGCTTAATAAGGCAGTAAACAATGCGGGCAGTGTCATAGTTATTGCAAAGGCAGTGATTCTTTCACTGCCTTTGCAATAAACAGTTTAGTTATTCAATAATCCTGCCGATTTTAAAAAATCATTTGCCACCTTAGACGGGCTTTGTCCTTTCCCGTCTGCCGCATAATTAAGCCGCTGCATGGTAGTGTCATCAATCTTGTTATATAAAAGTAAAAGAGTCTCTTTAAGTTCGGGATATTTTTTTAATGTTTCCATTCTTACTACAGGGACAGCATTGTATGGAGGAAAGAAGATTTTATCATCCTGTAACGGTTTAAGTTTATACGCTTCGATTCGACCGTCTGTGGTAAATGCGCAAATTACATCAACTTTCTTGTTATGTATGGCCTCATACATTAAAGACGGATCAAGATCACGTATGATTTTAAATGATAGATTATAGGTTTTTTTTATTCCCGGATACCCGTCCGGTCTTTCTGCAAACTCGGATGTAAAGCCTGCATCAAGATTATGCGCAACTCCTGCAAGATCCGATATCTTTTGCCAACCGTTTTTCTTTGCATCATCCGATCGGACGGTAATAGCATATGTATTGTTAAAGCCGAAAGGTTTAAGCCATATCAGATCAAACTGCTTCATATACTTTTCAGATACAAATTTTAATGCATCATCGGGATTTGATATTACCGGGGCATTGAGTACTGCAGTTAATGCCGTTCCCGTGTATTCGGCATAAAGATCTATTCCTCCGTTTACAAGCGCTCCATGACAAATCATGGAGCCGCCCAGGTTAAACCGGCGATCCACAGTAATATCCGTTTTTGCTTCGATAAGCTGCGTCATTATTTCGCCTAAGATAATCTGTTCGGTATAATTTTTTGTTCCGATACGAATTATTTTATCTGCACCCGGATGTGACGATTCATTATATATGGCCGAAAAAGAAGATATGAATGTGGGCAAAACGCCTGCAAGAACTATTACAAAAGGAATTGCAAAGACTACCGGCCTGATAATTGCCTTGAATGACCATTTTTTATCTCTTTTTCTTTCAGGCTTTAATGCCCATTCCAAACCTCCAATTGAAAAATCCACAATCAGCGCCAGGATAGCAGCAGGAACAGCACCAAGAAGAATCAGCTTTGTATCGGAAAGTGCAAGGCCGCGATTGATAAACTGGCCAAGACCTCCAGCACCGATAAAAGCTGAAAGAGTGGCAATGCCTACACCAACAACCGCAGAAGTTCTGATCCCGGCTACAATAACAGGAACTGCAAGTGGAAAACGAACCAGTTTTAACTCCTGGTATGCAGTCATACCAATACCTTTTGCAGCTTCTATCAGGTTTGGTGGTACACCATCGAGCCCTGTAAGCGTATTTCTTACAATCGGCAAAAGGGCATAAACTGTTAAAGCAATAAGTGCGGGCGCAGCTCCTATTTTATTTAAGATTGCAAGAAGAAATACAAGCATGGCAAGACTTGGTATTGTTTGAAGTATACCTATAATGCCCATTACAGGAGTACGAAGAAATCCATATCGGAAAATATATGTTCCTAAAGGCACACCTATTAAGATAGCAAAAAAAGTAGACAAGCCAGTAAGCATAAGGTGTTCACCGGTGCGCAACAACAGCTCAGGCATTCTGCCGGACAGATAAGAGTATATAAGCCCAAGTTCTGTCATGATAAATCCTTTATATCGGCAAGCTGTCTGGCAGGCTTTGCGAATAGATCATGAACAAATTGGGTTGCAGGAGACCCAAGTATTTCTTTCTTTGCGCCGATCTGTTCCAGATGTCCTTTGTGAAGAACCGCTATACGGTCTCCAAGCAATAATGCTTCAAAGATATCGTGTGTAACAAAAACAATCGTTTTTTTAAGATGATTTTTTAAATTCATCAACTCTTGTTGAAGTGATTCACGGGTAATAGCATCAAGCGCACCAAAGGGTTCGTCCATTAGCAGATAATCAGGATTTGCAGCTAAAGCGCGGGCAACACCCACCCTTTGTTGTTGTCCTCCGCTAAGTTCTTCAGGAAACCTTTGTGCATATTCTTTTGCTGGTAAACCTACAAGTGTAAGAAGTTCAATTGTCCGATTTTGTCTTTTTTCGGCAGACCAGCCAAGAAAGCGGGGTACAAGTTCAATATTTTGCTCTATTGTCATATGAGGAAAAAGCCCGACACCCTGAAATACATATCCTATGCTGCGACGCAGACTTACAGGGTTTATGCCGTTGATATCCTGACCGTTTACCTTAATTATCCCGGAAGATGATTCGATCAAACGATTTATCATTTTAAGAGTTGTGGTTTTGCCGCAACCTGAAGAACCTAAAAGAACAAGAGTTTCGCCCTCATCAACCTGAAGTGTCAGTTCCCTGACCGCATAAGTGAGGCCACTGTCAAATGTTTTTGATACATTTAAAAGTTCAATCATAGACGATTACTTAACTAAATTATTTTTATGAGGTTAGAAAATGTTGGCCGACAATACCTGAAAACAAATAATATACTTTCTTAGCACAATAAATCGATTTCGGCAATTAAGGGTAAGAATCCCAAGGTAACCGCATTTAAATTTTTCATGCACTCTGTTTTTATTAATATCCTTTGCCTTTTGCTATGTTGCTTGCCTTCTTGCTAAGCAAAAACAGAAAGGAAACTGCCTGTTACATTCAGTTCTTTGCTAATTACCGGGTTTGTGATATAGCCGCAGCAATCCATTTTTTGGAATAAGTTCTTTGCATAAAAAACCAATATCGTTTGTTTGTGTCAAAATTAAAATTATCTATTGAATTATGGAGTAAATTATTATCATGAACAAGACTCACACGTTTCTAAAATTATTATTAACATTAGTAATCATTTTCTTTTTTGCAGGTATTGGTTATGCCGCAGAGTTAGAACATGTTGTAGATGTGCAAAAATACAATCGTGCAATCCATATAATGGCAATGCTATTAGCAGGTTTTGGTTTTCTAATGGTGTTCGTAAAAAAATATGGACGTTCTGCTGTAACAGCTACATATCTTTTGGTGAGCATTGCGCTTCCTCTTTATATACTTAAAGACAATTTAGGCATTCTGGGTGGATCGGGTTCGGAAATAGACAGTCTGATCCTTGCGGAATTTGCTGCAGCCAGCCTTCTTATTTGTGCAGGAGCTCCTCTCGGCAGGCTTAAAATGAGTCAGTACATTTTGCTCGGTCTTCTTTTTATACCCTGCTATGCCTTTAATGAATGGGTTCTCCTTGATAATGGTTTGGGGCTGATTTCTTCAGGAACATTTGTTGATACCGGAGGATCTATTGTTATTCATGCCTTCGGTGCAATCTTCGGACTGGGGGTGATAATGACCATGACCTCAAAAAATGAAATTGACTTACCTATTGAATCAGACTCAACAAGCGATAGGTTTTCCTTGCTTGGTAGTATGATCCTTTGGTTATTCTGGCCAAGTTTTTGTGCAGCTCTTGTGCCTCCTGAACTTGTGCCCCACACTGCAATCAATGTAATATTAGCCCTTTCAGGTGCTACAATTGCCACTTATTTTGCTTCGATTTCCATACGGGGCAAAGTCTCAGCCGCAGATATTGCCAATGCTGCTTTGGCAGGCGGTGTAGCTATTGGTTCAACCTGTGATTTAGCCAGTTTCCCAGCTGCTTTTATAGTAGGTATACTAGCGGGTGCCCTATCAACATTTGGTTTTGCAGTACTACAGAAAAAAATCGAAAACTTACTTAAAGGCATTGATACCTGTGGTGTCATGAACTTACACGGTATGCCCGGACTTCTTGGTGGCATAGCAGCTATTTTTGTTGTCAATGGTATAAACAAAGGCAGTCAGATAACAGGCATTGGTATTACTATTCTTGTAGCAATTGTTACAGGTTTTATTGCAGGAAAAATTATTGCGATTCTTGGAAGAAGAATAAAACCATACGATGATATTGAAGAATTCGAGCTGTAGTTACAATTTATGAGTATCAATAAAAAGACTAACGAACCACTTTCAAAACGTTTCAGTTTGGTCAAGCTCAAGGCGGGAGATAAATTTCAACCACAGGAATACATTTAGTATTTCGTGTTATCGTATGGGTACCTTTAACTGAAGAGTATTTCGCTATTTAAAGCGCTTCGAGAACATTATATATAGATCTTTCACCTTCCATGCCTTTTATAATTAACCCCTCAATCAATTCAAACTTAAATAAATCTTTAACGGCTTTATATGTTTCATGGCAGATAAGAATTTGATCTTCTTTGGCAATCTGTTCAAGATGCGCAGCAAAATTTACTGCTTGCCCAAGTGCAGTATATTCTTTCCTGATGGATGATCCAAATATTCCTACCATAGTTTCTCCGGTACTGATTCCAAATCCAACAGGTATTCTTAAATTTTTATTTTTTATTTCATGATTTATTTCAGCGACTTTTTCCCGCATCTTAATTGCACAGGAAACAGCTCTGAAAGGGTCATCTTCGCGAACTATCGGCGCTCCGAATATTCCCATAATGCTGTCTCCTATATGTTTATCAAGTGTGCCGTTGAATTCGAAAATGATATTATCAAGAGGATGAAAATAATGCAGATTTAAGAGATCAGCTAACTCAAGAGTACTTATTCTTTTAGATATTCCGGAGAAATCACGAATATCGGTAAAAAGAACGGATATTTTCTGATTTTTAGGAGTTAAGCTGTTGCCGTACTTCTGAAGCTCTTCAAGGATCTGGAATGGAACAAATTGTTTTAATCTTTTTTTGACATGGAATTCTTTAATTTTTAGTTTGATAATATTATTGTCAAAAGGTTTTGTTAAAAATCCGTCTATATCTGAATTGACACTTTCAATAGCTCGCTCAAGAGTTGCATATCCGGTTAAAATAATTCTTATAATTTCCGGGTTAATTCTGCCGATTTGCTGGAGAGTTTCCAGACCGTCTAATCCGGGCATTTTAAAATCAGAGATTACCGTTTCTATTTCATTGATGTGCTTTTTTACAATATCTATAGCCTCGGCCCCGCTTTCAGCTAAAAAAACTTCATAACCATCCTTTTTCAGGACTTTTTTCAAAGCGATCCTTATGCCTTCTTCATCATCAACGACCATAATGTTATTCATCATTTTTTTCTCCTCTGGCCGGAAGCGCTACTAAAAAGGTTGTGCCCTTATCTTTATTGCTGCTCACAGTGATAAGGCCCCCATGTTTTTTTATAATTTCATGAGATATATATAATCCTAAGCCTGATCCTTTACCGACTTCTTTTGTTGTATAAAATGGCTTGAATATATCTTTGATATCTTCGCTTGGGATTCCTTCTCCCGTATCACGGCACTCTATTTCAATACAATTTGTATTGTTATTATATCTTGTAGTTAAATATATAAATCCTTTGTTGTCCGGCAATGCCTGTAAAGCATTTTGTATTATATTGATAAACACCTGCCCAAGATTTGCAAAATTACCGTTAATTTCCTGCAAATTATTTTCAAAATCTTTTACAATTGTTATATCGGAAGAACTATACTGATTGTGAAGTATTCTTAATGTATCTTCAAGTATTTTATTAAGATTCACATTTTCGGCATATGTTTGTGTCTGGCGGGACAGTCCCAAAACGCTTTTAACTATTGTTTCGGCCCTGTTTAATTCCTTTAGTGAAAATTCAAGATCAGCCAGTATTTCATAATCAATTTCTCTTTTTTCTTCCTGTTCATTTATCAATTCGATATCGCTTTGAATAAAGCTTGCGGTACTGGAGAGGGGATTGTTTAATTCATGTGCAATTCCTGCCACAAGTTGCCCGATTGCAGCAAGGCTCTCAGACTGTATTAACTGCTGTTGTGTTTTTTCTTTGTCATCAAGAGCTGCTTTGCGGGAATTGATCAATGTCTGGGTAAAAATCCCATATATAATGACAAAAGTTACGATAAGAGTGCGTGGGAATAAAAGGCCGGATGCCAGAGAATCAATAACCCAGTAAATTGCTACCATTGCAAATGCGATTAAAATCAATCCGTTTTTTTCTATTTGCGGGGCTATGGTTCTTTTAACATTCATTGTATTTACCTGCAATTAGATTAATAATTACTTTTAAGGTAAAGAACTAAGGATGGCGCCAAAGGTATACTTTAAATTTCCAATGCTGTTGTATAAACCTTGCAAACTATCCTGTTGACAATATACTATACTTACAAAATAAAAATACCATCTGTTTTTGTTTTTGTCAACTAATCTAATTGTCCGATTATACAGCAAAGAATCTCTGATATATAAGGATAAGCAGCCAGTATAGCAATAAATTTAATATGAGCCAGTTTCAAAACGCCCCATTTTGGCCGATCTTAAGCGTTGGGCTCAAATTTCGCACGAAGTGAAGCATTAGCGCTATCCTCGAAATACTAAATGTATTCCTGTGGTTACATTAAACTATAGACTTTGGTGCGATATAATTTTTAAGCAAAGCTTTTTTTTCTTTGTCCTTCAGATATCTCCATGTGCCTTCCTTCAGATTGCCCAGTTTTATATCTGAGATTCTTATCCTTTTTAACTTCAAAACCTTGTTTCCTACTTTTACTACCATGCGGCGTATTTGTCTGTTACGGCCTTCTTTAAGTGTGATATTAAAATGCTCAGGAGAAATTCTGCTTATTTCGGCAGGTCTTGTTTTGCTTCCCATAAGAAAAAGCCCTTCTTTCATTTTATCAAGGGCCTTGTCGGTAATCGGCCATTTGACGGTAACTTCATACTCTTTTTCGTGATCAAAAGAAGGGTGCGAAAGAATATTATGCAAACTGCCATCATTGGTTAAAAGAAGAAGTCCGCTTGAATCCTTATCCAGACGGCCTACAGGGTAAATGCGCTGGGGAATATCAACAAGATCTAAAACAATTTTATTATTTTCCCGTCTGCATGTTGTAACATATCCTTTTGGTTTATTAAGAGCTATATATATTAAATCATCTTTTGATTCTATCTTGTTTCCTTCTACCTCAACCACATCATGTTCAGGATCTATTTTTGTTCCAAGCGCAGTTATTGCAACACCGTTAACTTTCACAAGGCCGGATAGAATAAGCTGTTCACCCTTTCTTCTCGAACAGAACCCTGCGGCAGATAAGTATTTTTGAAGTCTCATATTAAAGTCAAATGGCATCGGCTAAAGCCGATTGCCTTAGGGTTCAAGGATTCAAGGGGCCAAGGGGTCAAGTGTTTATTGTCTCCTGTATTCTTCTGCAGTAAACTTTCTCCAATCAATTGATTCTTTAAATTATTTTCCATCACTCGAACCCTCGAATCCTTGACTCCCTGAACCCTTTTGTATCAATGATATTGAATTGAAGTATTCGCCTGAAGGCGTGAGTTTTTTTATCAGCTCCAGAGTTGAACGGCAAAAATCACGACCTGTAATCGGCATTTATCTTGACATAATCAATCGAAAAATCACATGTTAAAATCGAAGCATTTGCGTTTCCCGATTTCAAATCAAGCACTATGGTAAATTCAGACTTTTTTAAAACCTTTGTTGCTTTTGCTTCTGCATCAATTCCGCAGCCAGAGCCGTTTTTTACCATTAGCACATTATCAAAATAAATATCCACAGATTCAGGTTTAATTTCTACTCCGGCTCTTCCGGCTGCAGCCAGAATTCTTCCCCAATTTGCATCTTCTCCGAATAAAGCCGTTTTAACAAGGTTTGAATTTGCTATAACGCCTGCAATTTTTCTGGCATCACTCTCACTTGCAGCTCCGTTAACTGTTATATCTACCAGTTTTGTTGCACCTTCACCGTCTTTTACAACCATTTTGGCAAGCTTGATCATAACTTCATCAAGCAGTTTTTGAAAATATTCTTTTCCGGGAAGGCTATCTGTATCTATGCCTGACATTCCGTTTGCCATGATAAGAACCGTATCGTTTGTACTTGTGTCGCCGTCAATAGTTATCCTGTTAAAAGATTTGTTGGTAGAAGATATTAGTGCTTCTTTAAGAAAATCTGATTCTGCTTTGATATCAGTAATAATAAAGCATAGCATTGTGGCCATATCAGGGCAAATCATCCCGGCACCTTTTGCAACACCGGTTATGTAAAAATTGCACCCTCCGACTTCACCTTTTACTGATGCTATCTTTGGAACAGTGTCTGTGGTCATTATTGCCTGGGCAAAATCATTTATGCCGTCAGCGGAAAGTGATTTTACAAGATTTGGAACAGCGCTTTTCATTTTATCAAGCTCAAGTGGCTTTCCTATAACACCGGTTGAGGCTACAAGCACCATTTCCTCGTTAATATTAAGACCGGATGCTGCAAATCCGGCTTCGGACAAAGCATCCTCCATGCCTTTATCTCCGGTGCAGCAATTGGCGCTTCCGCTGTTTGCAATAATTGCCTGGCAAAGACCGGTTTTAATTCTTTGCCTGTCAAGAATTACCGGGGCAGCCTGGACTTTATTTTTGGTAAATACTCCGGCAACATTTGCAGGAACTTCGGAATATATCAGGCCGAGATCTTTGTGTCCGTTTTTTTTAAGACCGGAGATTACTCCGGAAGCTGTAAATCCTTTACAAGTTGTATTTTCCATATGTTTAAATCCCGTTACGTTTGTATTATTAGCACAATAAAAACCAGTTATAATTACAATATATTTGTCAGAAGTGTGACACATTGTCAATCTGAGTATAGTAACAATTGATGGGATTGCAATAATTTATAAATCGGCTTTTTTTTTTAAAAAACGATGCTGAAATCTTTTTTTACTGTTCTTTGAAACAGTTACATTTTAATTGCAATAATACCATATATTGAATAAAATAGTTGACAAGCGACTATATATTGTGTACTAAGACAAATCATCTAAATAAAATATTAATTAGATAAACCCTTATACCTATTATCATAAAAATCATAACTTCTATAAAGCTGTATTAAAAATGTTTTTTTTAAAGCTATTTAAAAACTGACCTTATCCTTTGTTTTATATTAATTCACTTAACTATTATATATATATTTTGTATTTTCTTTTTTTCTTGGAAGCGGGCGGGTATTTTTTGTCTCTTTTTGTAGGCAGAAACAATTTTCTTTAAATCGACAAAACTAAGAGAGGTGGTGCAAGTGTTTGAAACAATCAGAAAACGAGACAACAGAATTGTTGATTTTGATTCATCTAAAATTACGGTTGCATTGGTTAAATCAGGAAAAGCAACCGGTGAATTCGAAGAAAGAGATGCAAGAAAACTTACACTTAGAGTTCTAACGCTTGCCCATGAAATCCGCCTCGGGCCAATTCCGGATGTTGAAGAAATACAAGATATTGTTGAACGTGTGCTCCTGGATTCTACGTTCTACAAAACGGCAAAAGCCTATATTATTTACAGGGAGCAGCATGCACAGATACGAAGTATTGCAACCAATGCCAATATTGATCTTGTGGAGCATTACATCCAAAAGCTTGATTGGAAAATCAAGGAAAACAGCAATATGTGTTATTCTTTGCAGGGACTGAATAATTACATATCATCTGATGTAACCTCAGAATACTGGCTTAACAAGATTTATCCTCCTGAAATAAGAGATGCTCATAAAAAAGGCGACCTACATATACACGATCTAAGCCTTTTGTCGGTTTACTGTGTGGGATGGGATTTAAAAGATATTCTTGTAAAAGGATTCAGGGGTGTGGAGGGAAAAGTGGAAAGTGCTCCACCCAACCACTTACGATCCGCACTTGGGCAAGTTGTCAATTTTTTCTATACACTTCAGGGTGAAGCAGCCGGCGCCCAGGCTATTTCAAATTTCGATACTCTTCTTGCTCCTTTTATACGATTTGACGGACTTAAATACAATGAAGTAAAGCAGGCAATGCAGGAATTTGTGTTTAACATAAATATTCCTACACGAGTCGGCTTTCAGACGCCTTTTACCAATATTACATTGGACCTTTTTGTTCCATCAATATTAAAAGATCATCCTGTAATAGTAGGAGGGAAAGAGCGCGAGGAAACATATTCCGATTTTCAGCCTGAAATGGATATGCTAAACAGGGCTTTTGCCGAAGTAATGATGGAAGGGGATGCAAAAGGAAGGGTATTCACATTTCCGATTCCAACTTATAGTATTACTGCCGATTTTGACTGGAACAATCCAAACCTTGATACGGTTTGGAAAATGACCGGCAAATACGGAATACCCTATTTTTCAAATTTTGTTAATTCCGATCTTTCTCCTGAAGACACAAGATCTATGTGTTGCAGGTTGCGCCTTGACAACAGAGAGCTATTAAAAAGAGGCGGCGGCCTGTTCGGCGCAAGCCCGCTTACCGGCTCTATAGGAGTTGTTACAATAAATCTTCCGCGAATAGGCTATATTGCTGAAACTGAAGATGAATTTTTCGGGCATCTTAAAGAAAAAATCAATGTTGGAACACAAAGCCTTTCTATAAAAAGAAAGATCCTGGAAAAGTTTACAGAAAACAATCTCTATCCTTACTCAAAATTCTATCTAAGAGATGTTAAAAACGGAACAGGTCTTTACTGGAAAAATCACTTTTCTACAATCGGAATAATCGGCATGAACGAAGCCTGCCTTAATTTTATAGGGGTAGATATAGCAAGTAAAAAAGGCCTGGAATTTTCTTTAAGGGTTATGGATTTTATACGCAATATGCTTTCTGAAGCACAGGAAGAAACAGGAGATCTTTACAATCTTGAAGCTACTCCGGCAGAAGGTACATCGTATCGTTTGTGCATGAAAGACAAGCATGATATGCCCGATATCATATGTGCCAATGAAGAGGATTATAAAAACGGGGCAGCACCGTTTTATACAAATTCAACACAACTACCTGTCAATTATACGGACGATATATATGAAACATTACAATTGCAGGATAGCCTTCAGTCTAAATATACCGGTGGCACAGTACTGCATCTGTTTTTAGGAGAACTTATATCAGATATTACAATAATAAAAGGACTTATCAGAAAAATATCAACCAATTTTCATCTTCCCTATTTTACCCTTACTCCAACATTTAGCGTGTGTCCTTCACACGGGTATCTGAATGGAGAACAGGAACAATGCCCGACCTGTGATGCCCAAACGGAAGTCTATTCAAGGGTTGTAGGATATTTGCGACCGGTAAAGCAATGGAACAACGGGAAGCAGGCTGAATATAAAATGAGAAAAATCTATGTACTGCCATCTGATGATGAAGAAGATAAGCATTTTGTAAGTTTGGAATCAAAAACTGATGATAACGACCTCGATAGTTGCTATGAGGAACCTATTCTCAGGTCACAGGTCTCAATATAATTACAAACAGTTGATTTTAAAAACGGATTTTTGTCATGAAAATAGGCGGCATTCAAAAAAATTCATTAATCGATTATCCTGAAAAAATAAGCTGTGTTCTTTTTTCTTCGGGTTGTAATTTTGCTTGTCCTTATTGCCATAATCCGCAACTCGCAAATAACAAACCAACTGCTTGCTTAAAAGAAACGGAAATCTTTGATTTTTTGGAAAGCCACAAGAATTTCTTAGACGGTGTTGTTATTTCGGGCGGAGAGCCTACCCTGCACAGTGATATTAATTTTATCTGTAAAAAGATTAAGGCAATGGGTTACTGTGTTAAACTTGATACAAACGGAAGTAATCCTGAGGTTATAAAAAGCCTGATAGATGAAGAGCTTATAGATTATATTGCAATGGATATAAAAACGGACCCTTCCAGGTATTCTTATTTTACTGCGTCCGGTTTTGACTATGCAAAAATATTATCCAGTATTCAAATCATAATGGATTCAAAAATTAAATATGAATTCAGGACTACATCGGTTAGGCCGTTTGTTGATGTATCTGTTATCGAAAAAATATCTCATTTAATTTCAGGTGCAAACCGGTATGTACTTCAGCATTTTCATAACAATAATGTGCTTATGCCGGAGTTTTTCAACA
This sequence comes from Pseudomonadota bacterium, assembly GCA_018817425.1. Lineage (NCBI taxonomy): Bacteria > Pseudomonadati > Pseudomonadota > Pseudomonadota bacterium. The sequence continues at coordinate 81,380 of JAHITX010000079.1, read as the reverse complement.
CCAAAGAGTGTGAATTGACTGAAGAAGAGTTTTTTAAGATGGAATTGGCGGCAAAACCTTTTGTTAATGAGTGTATTATAAGATAAATATAAATTTTTGGTTCCAAAGAAAAAAAGCCCCTTCTTCATAAATCTTTTTTCAAAATCACTTGTATTTTGTATGCCTTTCGTCTTTTTTACTTGACACTTATACCTATAATTTTTTATTTGATAATGATTTTCTTGCTTTTACTATCAAATTAAGGAGAACTGCGATGACTAACCCTTATCAACAAGCTTATGAACAATCCATAAATGATCCGGAAAGATTCTGGGGAGAAGTGGCACAAAATTGTCACTGGTATAAAAAATGGGATAAAGTCTTAGATGATTCACGCAAGCCCTATTTCTACAGATGGTTTCCCGGTGGAATGGTAAATACCTGCTACAATGCGCTTGATATTCATGTTGAAAATGGAAGAGGGAATCAGAATGCAATTATTTATGACAGCCCGGTTACCGATACTATCAAGAAGTATACTTATTCCGAACTAAAAGATTTGGTTGCAAAACTTGCCGGTGTGTATGCAGCCCATGGAGTTCAAAAAGGCGACCGGGTTCTGATTTATATGCCCATGATTCCGGAAGCTGTTGTTGCTATGCTGGCATGTGCACGTCTTGGTGCAGTTCACTCGGTTGTATTCGGCGGGTTTGCTCCTAATGAGCTTGCAACAAGGATAAATGATGCAAAGCCGAAGATAATTGTATCCGCCTCTTGCGGTATAGAAACCAAGCGTGTGATCCCATATAAGCCTCTCCTTGACAGTGCTATTGAAATAGCACTGTCAAAACCCGATCATTGTATTATTGTTCAGAGGCCTATGGTATCTGCTGATTTAATTGCCGGAAGGGATCTTGACTGGAATGATGAAATATCAAAAGCCAAACCGCACGATTGTGTTCCTGTTGCAGCAACAGATCCTTTATATATACTCTACACTTCAGGAACAACAGGTGTTCCAAAGGGTGTTGTAAGGGATAACGGCGGTCATATGGTTGCATTAAAATGGAGCATGAAAGCAATTTATGATGTTGACCCGGGAGATGTTTACTGGGCGGCATCAGATGTTGGATGGGTAGTAGGGCACTCTTATATAGTTTATGGTCCGCTTTTACAGGGCTGCACAACTATTGTTTATGAAGGAAAGCCGGTAGGCACGCCTGATGCGGGCGCTTTCTGGCGCGTTATATCTCAGCACAAGGTAAAAGTTATGTTTACGGCCCCCACAGCCTTTCGTGCGATTAAAAGAGAAGATCCTAATGCCGAGCTTATGAAAAATTATGATCTTTCAGCTTTTAAGGCTTTGTTTCTGGCAGGAGAAAGACTAGATCCCGATACTCTGCACTGGGCCGAAAAAAGCCTCGGTGTTCCTGTAATAGATCACTGGTGGCAGACTGAAACCGGATGGGCTATAGTAGCAAATTGTATGGGCATCCATCAATTTCCGGTTAAACAGGGTTCTCCGACTAAACCGGCTCCGGGATGGAATTTAACGGTTCTTGATCCAAATAATGAAGTAGCCAAAGCAGGTGAGATAGGTGCCCTTGTAGTCAAACTGCCTCTTCCTCCCGGAACGCTTCCGACACTATGGAATAATGATGATGGATTTATCAATGCATATCTGAAGGAATTTCCAGGATATTATAAAACAGCGGATGCCGGTTTTATTGATGAAGACGGATATGTTTTTGTAATGACCAGAACAGATGATGTAATTAATGTAGCAGGTCACCGTCTTTCAACCGGAGGCATGGAAGAAGTACTGTCCGATCATCCCGATGTTGCGGAATGTGCGGTTCTTGGTGTTGAAGACCAGCTTAAAGGCCAGATCCCCTTAGGCTTTATCGTTCTTAAAGCAGGCGTTACTCGCAGTAATGATGAAATATTAAAAGAAATAGTTAAAATGGTAAGAGAAAGGATAGGGGCTGTTGCATCATTTAAAACAGCAACTGTTGTAAAACGTCTTCCCAAAACACGTTCCGGTAAAATATTAAGAGGAACCATACAGAAGATTGCAGATAACAAAGAATACAAGATGCCTGCAACTATAGATGATCCGGTTATTTTAGATGAAATAAAAGAGGCTCTGGTCAAGATTGGTTACGCAGACGCAAAAAAATAATTGATCTTGGTTAATTTTTTATATCCTCCTTGATATTTAGGAGCCACTTTGCGATGCTTTTAGTGCGCCCCTGCCAAGGAGGATTTTTTTTGTTTTAGTTGGATCAGCAAAAAATCCTGTTCGGAGTTTTATGGAGAATCATTACGCTAAAATACGAAATTTGGCGCGACGCATAGTTTCCGGGTACCCTCTTCCTGATTTCTATAAGGATTATGCACCTGCTTTAGTATATTCAAAAAAAAATCTTGAGACAAATCAGCTCCTTTTACAGCTACTTATGTTTGTAACTAAAAATCTGGATAACGATTTTGGACACGGCCTTAATCATGCTATTAAAGTAACTTTAGATGCCGGGGCATTGATATTTATAGAAAGCGAGATGGCCGGATATTCCGAGAGTTTTTACAATCGAAGAGTCATTATTGCTCAATGTGCCGGGTTGTTGCACGATACAAAAAGAAAGGAAAAAGATCATTCTTCAGCAGGCGCAGTTTTTGCCCGTGAAGTTTTAAAAGACTACCCTTTTATTCCTGAAGAAGTGGATGATATTTGCATTGCAATAAAAAATCATGAAGCGTTTACAACTGGTATAGAAACAAAAAGTCCGGAAGGAAAACTTTTATCGGATTGTCTTTATGATGCTGATAAGTTTCGTTGGGGGCCGGATAATTTTACTGATACATTCTGGGAAATGATATCATATATAAATCCTCCCTTTTCTGAATTTATAGCCCTTTATCCTAAAGGAATGGAAAGTCTTCACAAAATCAAACTGACATTTCGTTCGGAAACCGGAAAGAAATACGGGCCTGGGTTTATAGATATCGGCATTGCAATAGGAGAAGAACTCTTTGCAGTAATAAAGAAAGACTTTGCATATCTTATATAATTAATGGATAAAAACAAAATCTTAACCTGGCCTCCTGCGGTAATGCTCATAGCATTTGTTTGTGCCATGCTCTGGGGAAGCGCTTTCCCGCTTTTAAAAATTGGATTTTCAATTCTGCATATTGAGAACAATACAGGTGGAAAACTTTTTTTTGCGGCTTACCGGTTTCTAACAGCCGGAATTATAGTCTTCCTGGTGCTGTTTTTGTGTGGAAAGCCCTTAAGGTTGCCTGCCGGAAAGGATTATTTTACTCTTCTTTTATTAGGACTTCTTCAGACTACCATTCAATATTTTTTTTTCTACATAGGAATTTCAAACACCACAAGTATGAAGGCTTCCATAATAACAGGATCGGGCTCGCTTTTTTTAGCGGGTTTTTCACATTTTCTGCTTAAAGACGACAAATTAACCTCCGTAAAAACAATAGGTCTTATCCTTGGATTTATAGGCATTATTTTAGTTAACTTCAATGTAAAACAGTTTGGCCTTGATTTTCGGCTGACAGGTGAAGGATTTATAATTTTAACATCTCTTTCTTCCATATCCGCTCTTTTCATAGTAAAAAAAACCTCGCCCAGAATTTATCCTCCTGTATTATCCGCATATCAGCTTACTTTTGGCGGTATTGTCCTTTTTATTGTTGCATGCCTGTTTGAAAAACCTTCTGTGATAGAGTTTTCAGCAGAACTGGTATTTCTTCTTTTATATCTGTCCGTAGCTACTGCAACAGCTTTTTCACTTTGGTACATGCTGATTAAACATAACAAATTGACAAGTATTGCGGTGTACAGGTTTCTTATACCGGTTTGTGGGGCATTCCTTTCAGCAGCAGTATTGGATTCGGAATCCTTTACATGGTTATCTTTGTTATCCCTGTTTTTTGTGTCCTATGGGATGATTGTAACTTCTACAGATAAGACGAAATAAAGGCTAAAGAGCCAATTGCATAACTTCCTATTCTGTCATTCCCGCAACGTTTCTGGGCGGGAATCCAGTTTGTAACCGACTGAAATCATGGATGTCCTACAAAAACATTTGGGTATGACAAAACGTTTTACAATTACCTCTAAAGATATCTGATAGTGTTGCCGAATTAATAATAGACAATTATGATATCCTGTAATAAATTATTATCATTTAATGATATGGTTATTTATGGAAACGCAGATCAACTTGTTTTTGTACAATAATATCATTTTATAGAATAAAAACGGCGTATACTTTGAGCGAATATATACTGGCAAAAAAATCTCAATTAAATTTTTATATTGGTATTCCACTTTATCACAAAACCAAAAATGATACGTATGTTTTGTATAAACCATCCGGGATTACAGTTGGTGAAATGCGTATTACAGAGGGCATGCATCCCAAAGATTTATTTATTAGGCAAACCGATAAATTAAACGGACTTCAGGAAGCACAGAAAGGATTTAACAAACAACTTGCAGACTATGTCAATGCCTCTGATCCTGTAAAAGTTAAAGAAACTCTTGTTGCGGTTGTTGGTGAAACACTTGCTGAACCAAGAAGCGGGAGCCTTGAAGGAGTATCAGATACAGTAGGTGTCTTTGTAAGCGATTATTCCAGGGAATCAGGCGTTATTAATAGCTTAATTGATCTTTCTTCTAAAGACTATTCATCTATTATGCATTCAATAAATGTTATGGCCCTTGCTTTAAAATATGCGTTTCATATGAAATTTTCTTCCGGTGAGGCCAAGTTGCTTGGCTTATGCGGGCTCTTGCATGATGTAGGCAAAACCAAAATCAACAATGAAATTCTGGCCGCGCCAAGAAAACTTACCGATGAAGAATTTGCAGAAATGAAGAGTCACACTGTTTTAGGCTATAAAATATTAATTGCTTGTAAGTTCAATAGCAAAGAAATAGCTGCTTGCGCCCTGGATCATCATGAAAAAATTGATGGAAGCGGATATCCCAACGGGAAAAAAAGAATATCGCAAACAGCTCAGATAATTGGTATTATTGATTGTTATGAAGCACTGACAAACGATACCCGCCCTTACAGAACTGCAATGGATGCCTATAATGCGCTCAGTCAAATTATCATGAAAGATGTAACCATCGGTAAATTCGATAAAAAGCTGTATACTAACTTAATAAAAAGCCTTGGAAATTTACAGACAGGCTCTATCAATACTACTTAATGTTCGTCTTTTCCGAACAAAAGCAAAACCAAACATTCTTTCGTGTTTTCTCAAAACAAACTTCCGTCATTTTTTATCGGAAGATGAATTTGTCATGGCGCGTTCATAAGTTTTCAAGGCGCACATATCGCCGCACATTGTACATACATCCCTGTCCCTGTCTTCAGTGCTGTTTCGTATCCTGCATGCCTTAACAGGATCTATCGCCAGTTCAAACATTGTCTTCCAGTCAAACCGTTTGCGGGCTTCCGACATCTTCCTGTTGCGATCCCAAGCTCCTTTTACACCTTTTTCTATGTCTCCGATATGTGCCGCAATTTTGGAGGCAATTACTCCTTCACGTACATCGTCAATTGTAGGCAGGCTTAAATGTTCGGCAGGTGTTACATAACACAAAAAATCGGCTCCGCTTGCTGCAGCAATTGCTCCTCCTATAGCAGCCACTATATGGTCATAACCGGGTGCTATATCAGTAGGCAGAGGGCCCAGAACATAGTATGGGGCATTGCCGCATAGGCGTTTCTGTAATTTCATATCGGAAGCAATCCGGCTAAGGGGTACATGACCTGGGCCTTCAATCATTACCTGCACCCCGGCGTTTCTTGCTTTTTGTGCGAGTTCTCCAAGAACCACAAGTTCCGAGATCTGGGCTCTGTCTTCGGCATCACAAATTGTTCCGGGGCGCAGGCCATCACCTAAAGAAAGGGTGACATCGTATTTTCGGGTTATATCGAGGAGACGATCGTAATATTCATAAAGCGGGTTTTCTTTCTCATTTTTTAGTATCCATTCGGTCATAAGGCTACCGCCCCGGGATACTATACCCATTAACCTGTTTGAATTTTTGAGCACATCAACAGTGTGGCGGGTGATGCCGCAATGAACCGTAACAAAATCCACTCCTGTTTTTGCCTGATTTTCAATTTCATCAAAGATTTCATCAGCAGTCAGTTCAATACTGCTTTTGCCTTCAGAAATTATTTTTGAAACGGATTTATAAATTGGAACGGTTCCGATCATTACTTTTGAGTGCTCAAGAATTTTTCTCAAAATCAAGGAGATATCTCCGCCGGTTGATAGATCCATAACGGCATCAGCACCGGCCTCAACCGCCACATCAAGCTTTTTTAGCTCTTCATCAAGATCAAAATGGCTGGGGGATGTTCCTATATTGGCGTTTATCTTGGTTTTAAGTCCTTTTCCAACTCCACGCGCCATAAAATTGTGGTTGATGTTTTTGGGGATTACTATTTCTCCTTTTGCAACTCCCGCGCGAATTTCTTCACCGCTTATTCCTTCATATTCTGCTGCCTGTTTCATGGCATCGGTTATTTTGCCTTTTAAAGCATCTTCAAGTTGTGTCATATGTGTTTCTTCTTTTATTATTGTTTGTATACTGAAGGTATTGGCGGGGTCTAAAACCCCGCCCTACGGTATATTTCTTTTCGTAGGGCGGCATTTTATATGCCGCCACTTAGGCTGCCAAAAGGGGTTGATACCCAAAAATGTAATCATGAGAAACGGTGGATTCCAGAAGTATAAAAACCAAAAACTCGTTTCCCTTCGCAGGCATTACCCTGATCAGGTAGTTAAGAGTCGATTCTCAGCCATTAATGGCTCCCCTAACGAGATTATTTTGTATCTTAGAAATAAAATACAGGTATGTCAATATTCTTAATTTTTCAGATTTGCTTTCCTTATACGCAAAATGATCTATCTTCACCATCCACCGGAATCTTTATTATTCCACGGTCCTATTGCTTTTTATAACTCAATCAAGTCCGGGAAAGACAATTTTGTTTTTTCCTTGACTAGGTATTAACATTTTTTTATATTATAATTATTTTAAATTACAAAAGATCCCATTAGATACAATAAGTTTCTAATCGATTGATAATATGCTCTGCAAAGTTCGCTTATAGTAATCTCAACAAGGAAATGAAAGCATGGAAAATATCGAAGAGTACTTTATTAAAATAATACAAAGCATAGATCAAGGGGCATGCCTGCTAAAGAATAGGTCGATTATTTACAAAAATACCCTTTTTGATCAATCAATTATCGATCAGGAAGTTTCATCTCATCTTAAAAACGACGGTTCTTTGGAACAATATTCGGAATACGAATCTGAAAATACAATTAGTTATGCAAAAAAAATCCTTCTAGGCCGGACCTATTCCATAATTTTATTATCTCCAAAAAAAGATTTTGAATTTAAAGTAGATCCATTGACAGGATTGTTAAGCAGGGAGTGCCTCGACAAAGTATGCCTGCAATTAGTTGATGAAGCAATAAATTTTGATAAAATACTGGCCTTTCTTTCTATTAACATTGACGGATATAAATCTTTAATTGAGAGAATGGGACAAGAAATTGCCGATCAGGCTTTAAAAAAATGTGCTGAAAAAATTAATTACGCAACAAGAGCTAATGATTTCTGTTTTCGTTTCAGCGAAAATGAATTTGTAGTGATTTTAACTGATATGAATGAGAAAACGAATTCTACCGTTGTTGCCGAGCGTCTCATTTCTTCCATTTCAGAGCCAATATCCCTTAGCACAGGAGGCATTGTTAATGTCGGCATTAACATAGGAATTTCCTGTTATCCTGATAATGATTCAGACATCAATAAAGTTATAGCTGAAGCAGAAGAAAGCATGAACATAGCTAAACAATTAGGGGAAAATAATTATCAAGTTTATGCCTGAAGTAATTCCTTCGCAAATCAATCGTTTTTGTTAACAATCATTTGAGCCACTTTCAAAACGTTTCAGTTTGGTCAAGCTCAAGGCGGGAGAAAATTTCAACCACAGGAATACATTTAGTATTTCGAGGATTGAAATTTGAACCCAACGCAGAGATCGGCCAAAATGGGGCGTTTTGAAACTGGCTCATTTATCATCTATTGTGCATACCCTATAATCTTATTGCTTCAAAAATGTTATTTTGAGAAATGCAATAATTTAAAATAACAGGTTTTTCTAAAACAACTTGACAGGGGAAAACCGTATTTGTTAATGAATGAGTATTCATTCATAATATTATCCTAAAACGTTCTTGAGAAGGTTTACTATAAATATCAGAGCCAAAGAAAACGATAAATATCATCGCATACTTGTTTCTGCTGTCAAAATATTTGCAGAACGGGGATTTCATCAATCAACAATATCCCAGATTGCTAAGGAAGCCGGAGTTGCGGATGGCACTATATATTTGTATTTTAAAAACAAGGACGATATCCTTGTCCAGTTTTTTACTTATAAGACAAAGCAGGTATTCGGGAAATTACGGGAGGAAGTGAGCAAGGCCGGCAACAGTTTTGATAAACTTAAAAACTTTATCCGGTGTCAACTTGAAGAATTTCAGAATGACAGGTATATGGCGGTTTTATATCAGGCGGAAACGCATCAGAACAACCGGCTGGTCGAAAATCAGATAAAAGAAATGTCCAAGCTGTATCTTGATATTGTTTCGGAAATAATTGAAACAGGGCAAAATGAAGGTGTAATAAGAAAAGATCTTTATGTAGGTCTGGTTAAACGGTATATACTTGGCGGTGTTGATGAGGTAATTAATACATGGTTGCATTCAGATAGCAAATATGATCTTACATCAATGGCTGATCCGCTTGTTGATCTGTTTATAAGAGGAATAGTAAATTCGGAAGAATTAAGGGAACAGCAAGTCTCATAAAAATAACATATAAATTGATTCTAAGGAGAGATTAATTATGGCACAGTTATTAGCTGACAGAAGGGATGTGGATTTTGTGCTTCATGAGCAATTTCAGATAGCAGACCTCAGCAAACACGAAAAGTATGCAGAGTTTAATAAGAAAACGATAGATTTGATCGTGTCCGAAGCACGCAATCTGGCTATAAAAGAAATACTTCCTACCCGTCCATTGGGAGATAAGGAAGGATGCAAGTTCGAAAACGGCATGGTAAAAGTTCCGGAAAGTTATCATAAAATTTATAATTTAATCAAAGAAGGTGAGTGGATTGCCATGTCGGACGACCCGGAATATGGCGGTCAGGGAATGCCCCATACGGTTGCAGCAGCAGCAACTGATTACCTTGTTGCAGCCAACCATTCGTTTTCAATGTACGGCGGACTGTGCCATGGAGCAGGAAAGCTTGTTGAGGAATTTGGAACAGATCAGCAGATAAAGATGTTTTTAAAAAAGATGTACTCCGGTGAATGGTCCGGGACCATGCTTCTTACTGAAGCTGAAGCAGGTACTGATGTCGGAGCCCTTACTACCAGTGCAAAAAAGAATGAAGATGGAACATATTCAATAACAGGCAACAAGATATTTATTTCCGGTGGGGAACAGAATCTTACCGAAAATATAATTCATCCTGTTCTTGCAAGAATTGAGGGAGCTCCTGCAGGAACTGCCGGTATTTCATTGTTTCTGGTTCCAAAAATCTGGGTTAATGATGATGGAACTCTTGGAGAAACAAACGATGTCGTTTGTACAGGGATTGAAGAAAAAATGGGGCTTCATGGTAATGCAACATGCTCGCTCGCTTTAGGGGGAAAGGGCAAATGCAGGGGGCTTCTTCTTGGAGGAGAAAACAAAGGCATTAAAGTCATGTTTCTTATGATGAATGATGCGCGTCTGCAAGTCGGTCTTCAGGGCCTTACCTGTGCGTCTCCATCTTATCTCTATGCATTGGATTATGCAAAACAGCGGATTCAGGGCAAACACCTGCTTAAAGCTATGGATGAAAGCGCACCCGGTGTTCCTATAATTCAGCATCCTGATGTTCGCAGACAGCTTATGATTATGAAATCATATGTAGAAGGTATGAGAAGTCTTGTTTATTTTATTTCTTATTGTTTTGATATGGTTAGTATTACTGAAAGTGATGAAGAAAAATCAAAGTATCAGGGACTTGCCGATCTTCTTACTCCGATAGTCAAAGGTTATATTACAGACAAAGCCTTTGAAATATGCAGCCATGCCATTCAGATTTATGGGGGCTATGGATATGTAACGGAATATCCGGTTGAGCAATATATGAGAGATTGCAGAATCACTATGATATATGAAGGTACAAACGGTATTCAGGCTATGGATCTTCTCGGGCGTAAGCTTGGCATGAATAAAGGTAAACCCGTTAAAGATCTTGTAGGTGAAATTTTAAAAACCATTGCAAGTGCAAAAGGAATACAAGGTATAGAAGGCATTGCTGAGAACCTTGAGAAATCTCTTAATAAACTTGGGGAAGTTACCAAGCATATCGGAGCTAGTGCGAGATCTCCCAAAGTGCTTTCAGCGTTTGCTTTTGCACATCCTTTCATGGAAGTGACAGGAGATGTTGTTATGGCATGGATGCTGCTCTGGAGAGCTGTTATCGCTGCTCCAAAACTTGATAAAATAGCAGGTACCGGAGAGGATAGACGTGCAAAAATAGGAAAAGATAAAAACGCAGCTTTTTATGAAGGTCAGATCAAGAGCGCCGAGTTCTTTATCAATGCATTACTTCCCGTAACATCAGGCAAGATGGATGCAATCTTCGGGTTAAGCAGTTCCGTTGTTGATATACCTGAAGCTTCATTTGGCGGATGATAAGTTTGGTTTTATACTTTGTCGTATAAACGGTGTGGGTACTTTTTACGAAATAATCAATTAAGATAAAAAGCGGGCTTTTGACGGGCCCGCTTTTTTTGTTTGGTTGCGTTGTTGCTATATTGATCTATAGCTTTAATTAACAGATGCTTATAAGTGATTAATCAATTACAAAAAGCACTGGAGTCTATTAGTTTGATTAAAAGTATCACAAATACATCCGGCACGGGTTTTTAAGGAATATAAGCAGTTTCTTTTTTCTTGACAGATTTTGAACCGGTTTGCTATATGAATGAGCGTTCATTCATTTTTATAAATATTGTTAATGTGTTGTCCGTCTTCAGCCATATTGGCTATTACCGGGCGATTTATATAAGATAGAAGGGAGTATATATGGATGCAATATTAACTTCCCCGGCCAATGCTTCGATTCACGGTATACCGGCGGTTGTTCTTTCTGTTTTGATTGTACTTGTCGGTTTGGGAGTTCTTGCGTTTATAGTAAACAAGCGGCTTGTTCCGCTTAAAAAAGCCGCTTTCGATTCTCGTAAGGATAATGTAAAGCAGCGGCTGATAAACGCATTTGAGGTTCCTCATCATAGAATGCCGCGATATTTCTTATCAAGCGTTATTCATATAACTTTTTTGACCGGATTTATCATAATTGCATTAAGATGGATTATACTTATTCTGATCGGGTTCTCAGATACCTTTGCTTCCCCTGGATTGGGGGGCATTGTCGGCGTAGGGTATGGAATGCTCAAAGATGTTTCCGCAACTTTGGTCTTTTGTGTTTGTGTTTTTGCAATGCTACGCAGAATTTATTTGCCGAAACGCTACCAGGTTCCGGCTCGCTTTGGTGAGGATAAATCAAATGAAACCTTGCTCATGCTCTTTTTGATTGCTGTTTTAATGGCAGCAGATATGTTTTTTGAAGCAAGCCTGGCCTCAGCCCATTTTCAGGAAGGAATGGAATTTGCTAAGATATTAATTCCCGGAACGGGAGTTTGGGTTGCTTCAAATATTTTAAGCCAAACTCCGATAGAAAAATTACAATCAATTTATCTTAGCTCTTATTATATCCACATGCTTGCGTTTTTTCTTTTTTTCTGCATGATTCCATCCAACAGGTTTTTTCATATTATGACATCTCTTCCCAATCTTTTTTCAATGAAATTTAAAAAAGGGGCTATTAAACCAGTTAAGTGGGGAGTTGCCGATGATAAGCTTGAGGAACTCGAATCTTTCGGAGTGAAAAAATTTGAAGATTTCACATGGAAACATATGCTTGATTTTTATTCATGTGCAGATTGCGGAAGGTGCTCAGATCAGTGTCCTGCAAATGCAGTAGGACGCCCGCTTTCCCCAAGATTTATTTCCATAAAGGCTCGTGCATATATGTTTAAAAAATATCCGATTTTAGGAGAAGCGCAAAATACTGACGAGCCCCTTATCGGGAATATTTACAGTGAAGATGAAATATGGTCATGCACAACATGCGGTGCCTGTGAGCAGGAATGTCCTCTGATGATTGAGTATATCGACAAGATTGTTGATCTAAGACGTGGAATGGTTGACGAAGGCATGGTTCCGCAATCTATTCAAAAACCATTGAGTGCCCTTGAAAAACGCGGCAATCCATGGGGAAAAATGGAGAAAAAACGTGCTGACTGGACCAAGTCTCTTGAAAAGGAAAGTGGTATAAAGGTCAAATTGATTGAAAAGGGGGATGCCGCCGATACACTTTATTTTGTAGACAGTATAACATCATATGATGACAGAATGCAGGATATAGCCAGAGCAACATCAAAAATACTTACGGCAGCCGGAATTGATTTTGGCATACTCGGATCTTTGGAAAAAGACAGTGGTAATGAAGTAAGACGTTTCGGAGAAGAAATGCTTTTTCAGGATTTAAAGGCCAACAATATTGAAGAAATAAAAAATTCTGAAGTTAAAAATATAGTTACTGCCGATCCGCATGCTTATAACGCCTTAAAAAATGAATACGATGGCATTGTGCCTGTTGAACATATTAGCCAAACAATAGTTAAAAGCGTAAAAGCGGGCGATATAAAACTAAAGAGTGTCGAAGATACAAGCAAGGTATATACTTACCATGATCCGTGTTACCTTGGAAGGCATAATGATGTATATGATGACCCACGTGAAGCTATAGACTCTATTCCTGGAATCAAAAGAGTAGATATGGAAAAGTGCAGAGACCGGTCTTTTTGTTGCGGCGGCGGCGGTTTGATGCTTTTTTATGAACCTGAAGAAGAACAGAGAATGAGTGTATTAAGAGTTGAAATGGCAAAACAAGCAGGAGCAGATGTTATTATTACCGCCTGTCCTTTCTGCCTGGTAAATATGGAAGATGCGATCAAGGTTTGCGGAATGGAAGGTAAAATGGAAGCAATTGATCTTGTGGAACTGATTGAAAAACACATAGCTTAAGAATAATTAAATCAAGCAGGCTCATTTTTCGGCCTGTAAATAGATTCAAATAAACTGATATGGAGGATTAAATGGATATTTTAGTTTGTATTAAAAGAGTTCCAGATACCGCTGAAAATGAAATCAGCGTAAACGATTCCGGTTCGGATATTGAACGGGACGATCTTGTGTATTCCGTAAATGAATGGGATAACTATGCCGTTGAAGAGGCAATTCAAATTAAAGACAATGTTGGAGGAAGCGTTACGGTTGTTTCGGTTGGCGATTCCGATTCCGAAGAAGTCTTGAGAAGAGAAATGGCTATGGGCGCCGATAATGGAATACTTCTCTCAGATGCCGCTTTTGAAGGATCTGACGGGAAAGGCATTGCATCAATATTAAAAGCTGAAATAGAAAAAGGTAAATACGACCTTATACTCACAGGAGCCCAGGCTGACGATGGAGCCGGTCAGGTAGGCGGTATGCTTGCCGCAATGCTTGATCTGCCCTTTGCGTCTCTTGTTAACCTTATAGAAGCATCCGACGATAAAAAAATCAAGATAGGAAGAGAAATCGCAGGTGGGCAACAGGAGATAAGCGAAATGGATCTTCCATGTGTTCTTTCGATTCAGACCGGAATTAATGAACCCCGCTATGTCGGTATCCGTGGAATCAGAAAAGTTGCGTCTGTCGAAATCCCGGTTAAAGGTGCATCAGACCTTGGATTAAGTCAGGATTCGGTAGGCTCAGCGGCAGCCAAGGTTTCCCTTGTTGATTACTTCACGCCTGTTCTTGGAGAAGGTGCTGAAATGCTTGAGGGAAGCATGGATGAAAAGGTTGATAAACTGATTGAACTATTGAAATCCAAAGGAGGTATAAAATAATGGCCCTTCAGATTTTTGCATATATATCACATAAAGACGGAGCTGTTGATGACACGGCAGGAGAAATGGTTGCGGCAGCCAAAAAGATTGATCCTTCTGCTTCTTTGACTGCAATTGTGGTGGGCAGTAATATAGACTCCGTATGTAATAGCTTGACAGCTTCATATAAAGAAGTTTGGAAAATAGAAAATGATGCGCTCGCATATCCCAATTCGGAAGTAATTCGCGCTTTACTTGCCAAGGTTATTCCCAAAGGAAACATCGTAATGGTTGCGCATGACCATTTTGGTATGGATTTATCCCCTGGCCTATCCATAAAACTGGATGGAGCTTATCTTCCTGATGCAATTGATTTTGAAGGCAATGATGGTGGAAAGCTCAAAGCCGTTCGTCAGGAATTCAGCGGTCAGGTCAGCACACATGTGCTTTGCGATATTTCAGGCGGAGCGGTTATTACAATTCGTCCGGGTTCATTTGCTCCGGTTGAAGGTGGTGCAGAAGGCGGATCGGTTGTTGATAAGACAGCAGATGCAGGCGAGATCCCGGCACAAAAAAGGCGTTTTGTAGAAGTTATCGAAGCCGAAGTCGGAGACGTTGATATTACAAAATCCGAAATTCTTGTTTCTATCGGGCGCGGAATCGGAGAAGAAGAAAATATTGAAATGGCTAATGATCTTGCAAAAGCCATGGGCGGCGATGTTTCATGCTCACGTCCAATCATTGATGCCAAGTGGCTTGAAAAGGGCCGCCAGGTAGGTACTTCCGGCAAAACCGTTAAACCCAAAGTTTACATGGCATTAGGTATAAGCGGATCTTTTCAGCATCTTGGCGGAATCAAGGGCTCACCTTTTATGGTAGCCATCAATAAGAATCCGAACGCTCCGATCTTTCAAGTCGCAGACATTGGAATTGTTGAAGATTTAGCTGATATTATTCCGGAACTTACTGAAAAAATTAACGATTCAAAATAATCAAACACCCCATCTATATTTTCATTCAGCCGGTTGCCTGTAATAAGGTTGCCGGCTGTTTTGTTTAAAGTCATATGTTGACTTTTTATATAGGTATCATACATTAAGCATAATGGTTTTTTTATGTTATGAACGCTAATTTGACTGATTCCGGAGATAATATGAGAATTGTAACACGGCCTGATTTTGACGGGATAGTATGCGCAGTACTTCTGTTTGAAAAAGAGAGAATTACTAAACCTGTTAAATGGGTTGAGCCACACGAAATTCAGCATGGTATGATAGAAATAAAGGAAGGGGATATAATGGCTAATCTTCCTTATGACAATCGATGCTCCATGTGGTTTGATCATCATTATTCAAATACGATTGAAAAGCCGTTTTCAGGTTCATTTGCTATAGCTCCTTCTGCGGCAGGAGTGGTTTTTTCATATTATGAAGGTAAATTCAAAAAAGATTTTACAGAACTTGTAAGAGAAACTGATAAAATCGATTCTGCTCAATTATCAATTGATGAGGTTTTACATCCGGAAAATTATCCTTATATCCTTCTTTCCATGACAATCTCAAACCGTGAGTTATCGGATGAATCATACTGGAACAGCCTGGTTCATCTGTTAAAAGATTTTGATATAAATACTGTTATGAACGATGCGGATATAAAGAAAAAGTGTGAAAAAGTAATTGAAAACAATAAAGCTTATAAAACTGTATTGCTTCAAAATACTGTACTTAAAAAACATGTGGCTATAACCGATCTGCGTTCATTTGACGATGCCCCTGAGGGAAACCGCTTTCTTGTCTATTCTCTATTTCCCGAAGCTAACGTAAGCGTTAAAATACGATATAATGATAGTAAAAAAGATAAAATGGCAGTAAGCGTCGGACATAATATATTTAATACGACTTGCAAAGTAAATGCCGGAAAAATGCTTAAAAAATTTGGCGGCGGCGGCCATAGCGGCGCAGGTGCATGCAGATTTCCTTCAGAAAAAGCCGATGAATATATTGCCGAAATTATTTCTATCCTTTTACGAAATGAAGCCAATGACTAGGTGCATAATTTACAGGAATCATAATATATGTATTTAGCTCTTCCGGAATCTTACAAAAAAAAATATCCTTTTAAAATCGGCACCACATCTTACATATATCCTGATCATATGATACCCAATGTTAAAATGCTTGCCCCCTATTTAGATGAAATAGAACTTCTATTTTTTGAAAGCATACCGCCAGGTAGTATTCCTGCAAAAAATGAAATTAAAGCACTGCATGAAATTTCAAAAGAACATGGCATAACATATAATATTCACCTTCCGACAGATATTTTTTCCGGAAGCAGCGATGATACCAAAAGACTTCGGTTTGTTGATACAATTGTCAATATTATTGATCTTACCAAAATATTGTCGCCATCCACTTATACTTTGCATCTCTCATATCCGGATGATCTTGATAAAACCAAATGCGATCAGATATGGCTTAACAACGTCTATGACAGTATGAAAAAACTAATGAAGTCGGGAGTAAATAGTAAATCAATATCAATAGAAACTCTTGAATATCCTTTTGAGTGGATTGCCGGTGTTATATCGGATTTTAATTTATCAGTTTGTATTGATGCCGGTCATTTAATTTTAAACGGTTATGATGCACAAAAAGTATTTAAAAAATATCTTGATATTACTGCCGTTATTCATCTCCATGGTGTTAAAAACGGTCGTGATCATCAATCACTCGACAAACTCTCATACAAAGAACTCGAAACTCTTATCAATCTTATGCACGGATTTACCGGAACACTATCTGTAGAAGTATTTTCTTTTGAAAATCTCCTGCCATCATTGCAGTGTTTTAATAACTGTTATCAATCTTTCAGACAAACAGATTCCTGATTATAGCTTTTTCATTAATTGCTTCAAGAAAGTGGGACTTCAAACATTTTAATGAAAATAGTAGATATCTAACGCAAATCATGATAATAAATTACCGGATCTAAAAGGCAGATTAGTAAACCCTATACCGTGTAAACTCAAAGGAGCCAGTTTCAAAACGCCCCATTTTGGCCGATCTCTGCGTTGGGCTCATATTTCAATCCTCGAAATACTCAATGTATTCCTATGGTTGAAATTTTCGCCCGCCTTGAGTTTGGCCAAACAGGAAATTAGCAATTTTATTTTAACATTACCAAAGCTTCAATCCGATCTTGCAAAACAGACCCTGGAAGATCCCTATATTTTTGATTTCTAAATGAATGAAAATATTAAATAGTATAATTTCGGATGAAAAAATCTTTTTATAAACACCAACAACTCAAAAAACCCCTGATGTCCGACCTTCTCACGGGCAAGGTCCGGGTGAAGTATGAAGAAGTAAAAACGGAGGCAATGTAATGGCAAAAAAGAAAACAGGCTACATTCCACCATTTACCATTTCCTCAGCAATTGTCACGCTGATATCTGAAATTTCAGAATTATTAGGTCGCCTATCGGTTGTTGATGCTGTGACGAATAATCTGCGGCTGCGAAGAATCAACCGTATCCGCACAATTCAAGGCTCGCTGGCGATAGAAGGCAATACTCTCACTGAAGAGCAGATCACTGCCATACTGGAAGGCAAAAGGGTGATTGCCACGCCCCGTGAGATTCAGGAAGTGCATAATGCCATAAAAGCTTATGATGTTTTTGAAAAATGGATGCCATATTCAAAAGATGATTTGTTGTCTGCTCACCGCATTTTGATGACCGGTTTGCTTGATTTTCCCGGAACATTCAGAACCGGGGGAGTGGGTGTAATGGCCGGGAAAACAGTTATCCATCTGGCGCCGCCGCCAGACCGTGTACCGTTTTTAATGGGCGACCTTTTTGAATGGATAAAGACAACCGATCAGCACCCGTTAATTGCCGGCTCGGTTTTCCATTATGAGTTTGAGCTTATTCATCCTTTTGATGACGGCAACGGCAGAATGGGTAGGCTCTGGCAGACATTGATTCTTTCAAGATGGAAACCTTTGTTTTCCTATGTTCCTGTCGAAAATATCATCTACGAGCATCAGTCCGAATATTATGCAGCGCTGAACAAAAGTACAGCAGATGGGGAATCTTCTGTGTTTATTGCCTTTATGCTGAGGATGATACTTGATGCAGTTAAATCTTTATCAACCCCCGAAGACGCCCCTGAAGTTACCCCCGAAGTCAAAAAGATACTGTCGATAATAGATGGGGAAATGACGCGAAAACAAATTCAGGAAAAACTTGGGCTTAAAGATGAAAAACATTTCCGCGAAGCTTATCAGCAACCGGCAGTAGCCCAAGGCTTTATTGAAATGACTATACCTGATAAGCCTAACAGCAGGTTCCAGAAATATAGAATTACTTCCAAGGGGATCGCTTATCTCAAGGAGCAAAAATAATGTCCGAATACACCAATGTCGAACGCCCTTTTCCCGACAAACTACGTCAAATCGGCTGGGAAGTCATCGACCAAGGCGCAGGCTTTATCCCTCAAAACCCGGCATTAAGCAGGCGTGAGCATTTCAAGGAAACTATTCTTACCAAAGAATTCTGCGATTCGCTCAAGCGCATCAATCTTACCGATGACGGCCGCTCCTGGCTTACCGGAAAACAGATTGATGATGTTTTGCGTGAAGTGACCACCCAGCCCGGCGTGGGTTTGCTCGAAGCCAATAAAACCATTTTTGAACTGCTCACCAAAAACACAACAACCAATGTAAACGAGCTGACCGGCGAACAAAGCCCGTTGGTGCGTTTGATAGATTTTCACCATCCTGAGAGAAACAGTTTTATAGCTGTCAATCAGTTCCGAATTGACACTCCGGGGGCAAGCCGCAGCGCTATCATTCCTGATATTGTTCTTTTTGTGAACGGTTTGCCTTTTGTGGTTATCGAGTGCAAAGATAAAGATGTGGCGGAACCCTATCCATAGAAGTATTTTCTTTTGAAAATCTCTTGCCATCATTGCAGTATTTTAACAACTGTTATCAATCTTGCTGGAAAACAGATTTTTGATTATAGCTTTTTATATAATCACCCTTATCGTGATAGAAATATTACAGACTTATCAAAGGTTTTCTGGTCAGCTGATAGTTTGTGATTATTGATATCTGTAAAGATAATTCGTTGTAGATTTACAAACCGAATACGCTTTCTTATAAATCTTATTTTAATTATAATTTTTGTTGAAATTTATTCTGATATCTATTAAATCTTCAAAATAATTTAATAATCCTTTCTGAATATCTTCCTGGATACAGAGATATTTAGAATATATAATTACTTTTCTTAACCTTACAAGACAAACAGATTGCCAGGAAACAGGGTAGCGTTTGCCTTCCTTAACAGCCATAAAGTGTGAATTAAGAACCGGAGCAATAAATGGCAAAAGCCGAGAAAAACAATAACAAAGAAGAGCCTATAGAAAAACAACTCTGGAAAGCTGCGGATAAGCTCAGGAAAAACATTGATGCGGCGGAATATAAACACATCGTTTTAGGGTTGATGTTTCTTAGATATATCTCCGATGCTTTTGAAGATTTATACAACAAGCTGAAAAGTGGTGATGGCGATTATGCCGGGGCAGACCCCGAAGATAAGGATGAATACAAGGCGGAAAATGTCTTCTTTGTGCCTGAAAAAGCACGCTGGTCATATCTGCTGGCAAAAGCCAAACTTCCTGAAATCGGCAAGGTAGTCGACGAGGCTATGGATGCCATTGAAAAGGATAACCCTTCTCTTAAGGATGTGTTACCCAAAGTATTTGCAAGGAGCAATCTTGATCCCACCAATCTTGGCGGTTTGATAGACCTGGTTGGCAACATTGCCATGGGTGCCGCCAAAGCTCGCAGTGCCGATATCTTAGGCCATGTTTTTGAATACTTTCTCGGCGAATTCGCACTGGCTGAAGGCAAAAAGGGAGGCCAGTTTTATACTCCGCGAAGTGTTGTTGAATTGCTGGTGGAAATGCTGGAGCCCTATAAGGGTAGGGTTTTTGATCCATGCTGCGGCTCCGGCGGCATGTTTGTGCAGTCTGAAAAATTTATAGCCGACCATCAGGGCAAATTTAGTGATATCTCTATTTACGGACAGGAGAGTAATCACACGACATGGCGGCTGGCCAGGATGAATCTTGCAATCCGAGGCATCGACAGCTCCCAGGTAAAATGGAACAATGAGGGATCTTTTTTAAATGACTGCCATAAAGACCTGAAGGCCGACTATGTGATTGCCAATCCGCCCTTTAACGACAGCGACTGGAGCGGTGAATTGCTCAAGAATGACGGCAGATGGAAAAATTACGGAACTCCTCCTCCTGGAAATGCCAACTACGCATGGATACTGCACTTTTTCTACCATCTGAGCCCAAGCGGTCAGGCCGGTTTTGTTCTGGCAAAAGGTTCTCTGACATCCAAGACTTCCGGTGAAGGAGATATCCGCAAAGCACTGATTGAAGATCGGTTGGTGGACTGTATAGTTAATCTTCCCGCCAAGTTGTTCTTAAACACACAGATTCCGGCCTGTTTATGGTTTTTGAGCCGCAACAGGGCAAACGGCAAGTTCCGCAACCGCACCAATGAAATACTATTTATCGATGCCCGGAATATGGGCCATCTGATCAACCGCAGAACACGAGAACTTTCGGAAGAAGATATCGAAAATATCACCGGAACATATCATAACTGGCGCAATCCGAACGGCGATTATGAGGATATAAAGGGCTTCTGCAATTCCACTTCCATTGAACGGGTGAAAGAACTGGATTATGTGCTGACACCCGGCCGGTATGTAGGTTTGGCCGATGATGAAGATGATTTTGATTTCAATGAGAGATTTGCCAGGCTCAAAGCCGAGTTTGAGGAGCAGTTGAAGGAAGAAGAAAGATTGAATGCTTTGATTAAAGAAAATTTGAAAAAGATAGAAATCAAAACATGAAAAGGTAATGGTAAATTTTCTCTTATTTTATCTTAATGGCTTAAAGTAAAATAAGAAATGTTTTATTTTACCTTGGAGTCTAAAATGAACATTAAAGATTTTAGGTCAGGAATACAAAGAAAAGGCTATCAATACAAATATTTTTTACCGGAAAAGATTAACCATACCTTTTTCTGGACAGATGAAGTAATTAACGAGCTTCTCGAAAAAGCCTCGTTACAACTCGGAGGATTAAACTCCTTTTCCCGATTTGTTCCTAACACTGATATGTTCATCATGATGCATATTTTTAAAGAAGCGGTTTTATCGAGTCGAATAGAAGGAACACAAACTAACTTAGAAGACGCTCTCATTGAAGAAAAAGAGATAAAACCGGAAAAACGGGATGATTGGAAGGAAGTAAACAATTATGTTTTGGCTATGAACACAGCTATAGAAGAGTTAAAGACACTGCCTTTATCAAACCGACTTATCAAAAACACCCATAAGATTCTTCTTTCAAGTGGAAGAGGTGAACGTAGAAGCCCAGGTGAATTCAGGCAGTCTCAAAACTGGATTGGCGGGGCAAGTCTATCTGATGCAGTATTTATTCCTCCGGCTCATACGGAATTACCTGAATTGTTGTCCGACCTGGAATTGTTTCTTCATAATACCGATATTAAAATTCCTCATCTTATCCGCATCGCTATTGTCCATTATCAATTCGAAACAATACATCCCTTTTTGGATGGTAATGGCAGAATCGGGAGGCTGCTCATTACTTTATATCTTGTCAGCAGTGGTATTCTTGAAAAACCGCTTTTGTATCTCTCAGATTTTTTTGAAAAGAATAAGACACAGTATTATGACAATTTGACTTTTGTCCGCACAAAAAATGATCTTGGTCAATGGATAAAGTTCTTTCTGACCGGTGTTATCCAAACAGCAGAAAACGCAATGACTACGCTTAAAAAAATTACTGATTTGAAAGCTTCCCTTGAGAGTGAGAAAATACTTGCGCTTGGAAAAAGAACAAAACAGGCTTCGGCATTCCTGAATGCCCTCTTTTCTAAGCCGGTGGTTACGATAAAAGACGTCCAGACTTTGACAAACCTATCACCTAAAGCTGCGAACGACATAGTAAAGATATTTATAACAATTGGAATTCTTAAAGAAATAACTGGATATCAACGCAACCGTGTTTTTGCTTTCGACGAATATGTTAAGATGTTTTAAGATCCAATGCACATATACAGCCCCTGTTTTTAATTATGGTGAATTTTCCATAATTAAAAACAGGGCAGGTTAAGCCACCAGATGTGGATATTGACGGATTATTCGGGGATGAAGAGGGTATATGGATAAACAGATATATAGCAGACAGGCTGGGTTTTATAAGCAATTAAAAGCTTTGCTTGCTGAAAATTTAAAGAAGGTAAAAGTTAGTGGGTAAGTGGCAGGAATACAAATTAGAAGAGTTAGGGTTACTACAAAGAGGTCGTTCAAGGCATAGACCAAGGTACGCCTTTCACCTTTATGGTGGAAGATATCCTTTCATTCAAACAGGTGAAATACGAGAGGCTAGAAAATATATTACTAAGTTTGAACAGACTTATAATGAGGAAGGTTTAGAGCAGAGCAAGCTGTGGCCCAAAGGTACCCTTTGTATTACTATCGCTGCAAATATTGCAGAACTTGCTATTCTTTCATTTGATGCTTGTTTTCCTGACAGTGTGTTGGGGTTTATTCCCAATGATCAATTAGCTGATTTAAACTTTATTTATTATACGCTCATTTTTTTTCAGAAGGAGTTGAAGCACGTTGGCGAAGGTTCTGTGCAAGATAATATTAACCTCGGTACATTCCAGAACGTTCTTTTCCCTATTCCCTCTCTTCCCGAACAAAAAGCCATTGCCTCCGTCCTTTCCAGCCTCGATGACAAAATAGACCTGCTCCACCGCCAGAACAAAACCTTCGAAGCTATGGCTGAAACCCTTTTCAGACAGTGGTTTGTGGAGGAAGCAAAAGAGGATTGGGAAGAGGGAGTATTAGGTGATGTTATCGAAATATTTGACCATTTAAGAATTCCTTTATCAAAAATGGAAAGAGACAAGAAAAAAGATGGGCAATTATTTCCTTACTATGGGGCTGCTAGCGTTATGGACTATATTAATGATTATATTTTTGACGGTGAGTATATCCTACTTGGCGAAGATGGAACGGTCAGGACAAATGAGGGGTATCCAATTTTACAATATACAACTGGAAAGTTTTGGGTAAATAATCATACCCACGTTATCAAAGCGAAAACACCTTATAGTAATTTTTTTCTCTGGAATTATCTTAGGAAAAAAAATATTGATGAGATTGTTACAGGTGCTGTCCAACCTAAAATCAACCAAGGAAATTTAAAATCATTAGGTTTTCCAAAATTTCCTGAAGATTTGGTTACAGCGTTTAATAAACAAATGGGTTCATTTTTCAAAAAAATAAATAAAAACCAAGCTCAAATTCTCACCCTTAAAAAACTCCTCGACACACTACTACCCCGACTGATGAGTGGGGAAATAAGGGTTGCATATTATGAAAGTTAAGGCGGCATAATAATGGAACGGCTGAAAAAAATAATCGGGCAATACGGCAGGTGGTCGGAATTGACCACCTACACAGACCGCATCGAAGCTCATACAAATACTGATTTCAGTCATGCCGTAGAAAATGCAAAAGCTCTTTTGGAAACAATTGGCAAGGAAATTTGTAATTCCAAAAGTATTGTGCTTGGGGAGGTTACGAGCATTAACGTCGTGATGAAAAAAGCGTTTACCGCTATTGGCTATTCAAGCGATAATCTGGTTATGCGGATTTCTACAGCACTGGCGACCATCGGACAGCAGATGGGAAATCTCAGAAATGAAATTGGCACAACCTCTCACGGTAAATCCTTGGAAGAGTTAAAAGAAAGAAACAATAAAGTTGATGAACTAACGAAAGAATTTCTGATTGATACAACGGTTATTGTTGCTGCATTTTTAATTAGAGCCTTTGAAAATGAAAACCCTCGTGCAACAACAGAGCATGTAGAAGCGGAAATACTTTATACCGATAATGAATCATTCAATGACTTCTGGGATGATTTATACGGTGAATTTATAATGGGTAATTATTCTTTTCCGGCAAGTGAAGTTCTCTTTAGTGTCGATTATCTGGCTTATGTAGCTGAAAACAAAAGTTTTTCAGGTGATGTAGAATGAGTAAAACAAAAGGGGCAATAATTAAATTTGCACTCAAGGAGGAATGTTGATGACCACCTCTGATTTAATAAAAAAATTGTTTTTATCCTTTAACGATAAAGATAACGAGGCTTTTATTCAGGCGGCACGGGAATATATCGAACACGAAAAAAGGAAAAAGCACACTATGGTAGCAAAAGAGCTGGAAAAGGCTCTTTACGCTGCAAACAGTTCTTCGGAAAGAGAAAAACGGTTTAAGAACACGCAGCCAATTCCGAGGGATACGGAAAAAGGTTTTCCGTTACTCGAAATACAACATTTTGATATCAGTATGGCCAGCCTGTTAATCTCGCCGGAAACAAAACAACAGTTGGAGCAAATTATCAGGGAATTTAAAGACGCGGATATTTTCGCGACCTATAATCTTCAGAATAAAAGGAAGATTCTTCTTTGCGGCAAGCCTGGTACGGGAAAAACCTTTTCGGCACGTATAATCAGTTCCGTTCTGCAAATCCCACTGGTGTATATCAGGTTTGACGCAATTATTTCATCGTATCTTGGCGAAACGGCTTCAAATCTAAGGAGGGTTTTCGATTTTGTTGAAAGTGGAACGTGGATAACTCTTTTTGATGAGTTTGACATCATTGGTAAAAACAGAGACGACAAGCACGAACACGGAGAAATAAAGAGGGTTGTCAATAACTTTCTTCAAATGCTCGATAATATCAAGGGTGACAGCATAATACTGGCCGCAACCAATCATCAATACATGCTTGATCCGGCAATATGGCGGCGTTTTGATGATGTCATTTACTACGAACTTCCCGATGAAAATATAAGGAAAGCATTATTTGAACTCTATCTGAGACCAATTAAAAAAGATCCTGATATTAATTTGCCAAAAGCAGTCAATATGACTCAGGGGCTTTCTCCTGCCGATATCAAGATGATTACTGAAGAAGCTATGAAATTATCAATTCTTGATTCAAGAAATTGTCTTGGACAAAACGACATTGAAAAAGCAATCAATAAATTCAGCCGCAGAGAAAAGGTGAAAAATAATCAAATGGGGGATAATTGATGGAAAAATATGACCATTTGAAACTTCCAATTTATAGTGGCAATTTAGAACGGCAGAAAAGGGGCGGAGGTGGTGGTTATAATATTCCAGGTGGGAGAACAAAAGCAGCCTTCTCACAAGAGTCAAAACAAAAAGCAGAAGAAATTGTTCAATCATTTTCTGCGTTAAAGAATAAATTTTCCGGCAGAATTAGCCCATCCTTAATCTATGAAATTGAAATAAATCAGAGCGTATCACCTGATGCTTTTGAGAAAATACTTTTATCCATGGGAATCCACGTACTTTCGGTTGCTGAAAACAGGAAGGGGTATTGGGTTGTTTTCAGCGATGACGATACGTTGAGCCAATTCAAGTCCAATCTTGCAACATATGG
Source organism: Pseudomonadota bacterium (assembly GCA_018817425.1). Classification (NCBI taxonomy): domain Bacteria; kingdom Pseudomonadati; phylum Pseudomonadota; species Pseudomonadota bacterium. Next base: position 55,677 of record JAHITX010000079.1, on the reverse strand, counting down.
CAGTGAGGAGGGACTTAAATATGATTTTTTTAATGCTATTGATTCCTTCCAGGATATCCCCAGGGGAAAAAAGATCGGAAAAGGGTTAAGTGAAAAGCCATTAGGTGAAACCCCGGAATTTATTGACATAGAATTATGGCGGATGACTGATCCACAGAAAAACGAAAGATTTATCAATGAACTAAAACAGACTTATTCCGACTTGAGTCAATTCCGTATTACCGACACCCTAATATCAAAAACATTTGTACTTGTGAGGGCTAAACTATCAGCGGCTATATTTGATGAAATCATAGATCTCAAGGAAATATCCAGAGCTGATCGGCCTTCTGTTCTCCGATTCAACCCATTTGAATATACGCGACCGGATATCTCCAACATAGAATTTCATGAACCTGATGAGGCTGCACATGGTATTTTGATTATTGATTCCGGCATTATCTCAAATCACCCGATGCTTGAAAAATGCATCGGCGGGGAAGAAAATTTTCAAACGGGAGAACCCCAAATTCAAGACACCGTCGGACATGGCACTGCTGTGGCGGGTTGTGCCGCATATGGTGATGTTGAAAATTGTCTTGATATAAACAACTTTACACCATCCAACTGGATTTTTTCCGCCAAAGTAATGTATGCGGAAAGAAACGAAATGAGAGGTACGGTTTCAGCAATATATGATCCGGAGAAACTTGTTGAGCATCAATTAAAAGATGCTGTCGAGAGTTTTTTATCTAATGCGGAATATCACATAAGAGTGGTCAATATTTCACTTGGAAATAGCAATGAAGTCTGGCATAAAAATTATGACAGGCAATTACCGCTTGCCGCTTTAATTGATGAACTGGCTTTTCAATTTCCAAATGTCGTTTTTGTTGTTTCAGCCGGCAATCAGAGACCCTCGGATATCTATTCCACCATCGAAGAGATTACCTCAAACTATCCTGTTTATTTAACAGAAAATCCCGATTTCAACATTATAAATCCAGCTACATCATCACTTGCTTTGACAGTAGGCTCAATAGCGGGAGAGGCGCGGATCGAGCAAGAACGATATGGCGCTGAACAGATAAAAACGGCTGTTGCGAGTGAAGATCAGCCTTCACCTTTCACAAGAACAGGATTTGGTATTAATGGCATGATAAAACCTGAACTTGTCGAATATGGCGGCAATCTCATCTTATTTGATAACCATGGAAGAATTGACGAGGATAGAGGTGGAAAAATTGCTCTATTAAATAATCGAACAACCGAAGACATTATTCAATATGATTGCTGGACCAGTTTTTCAGCTCCTAAAGTGGCTCATCTTGCTGGGAAGATTATAAATAATTTTCCACAAAGGTCAGGTAATTTCATTAAAAATATGCTACTTATTGGTGCGGATTATCCTTACAGTCCAAGTAAAAACTTTTATCAAACTGCTAATAAAAAAACTGCTGAAGCAGCTCATCTATCTATTTGCGGTTATGGGTTGAGTAGCTTTGAAAGAGCTATGTTTTCATTTAGCAACAGGGTGGTTCTCTGGGATGAAGGACAAATCGGATTAAATCAGATGAAGATTTATTCCCTCCAGCTTCCCGATATCTTCTTTTCCGAAGAAGGAAAAAAGAAAATAATGGTTGCCCTTACCTTCAATCCTGAAACCCGCCTTACTCGTGGAGACAGCTATCTGGGGAACCGAATGGAATTTCATCTTTTCCATTCGATCAATCCTCAAATATTAATGGAAAAATACGGCATACTCACTGAACAAGCAGAGGAACTTGGGGTACCGGAAGCATTAAAAAAATTTGAAATCGATTTCTTCCCTGGCGGAAACACAAGAAAGGCCGGTTGCCATCAAAAAGCATGGAAGGAATACAAGCGACAACCCAAGAGTATTCCTGCAACTCCAATTTCACTAGTCCTGCTTAATTTTAATAAATGGATTACTGATGAGAACAGGATGCAGGACTACTGTATTTCTGTAGTATTTGAACATGAGAAGGAAATAGCACTTTATAATGAAATAAGGACAAATATTCAAACAAGGGTTCGGGTTTAGTACATAACGAGGTATTTATCATTATGAATAAAATTACCGAATCTGAAATCGAAAAATTCGCCATCGAACTGCTGGAAAAATCCGGCTATCAATATATCTACGCTCCGTCTATCGCCCCTGACAGCGAAACCCCGGAACGTGAATCCTTTGAAGAAGTACTGCTTTTGGAGCGGCTTCGGACAGCCATCGGCAGAATCAACCCATCAATACCGGCAGATATCAGAGAAGATGCTATCAAGCAGATCCAACGGATTCATTCCCCCGAACTTATAGCAAATAATGAAGCTTTCCATCGACTGCTGACTGAGGGCATCAATGTAACCATTAGAAAAGGCGGCCACAGTCGGGGTGATCTTGTCTGGCTTGTTGATTTCGAAAATCCGGAAAACAATGATTTTCTTGTAGCTAACCAGTTCACGGTAATTGAAAACAATGTCAACAAACGTCCTGATGTGGTTCTGTTTGTAAACGGCTTGCCACTTGTTGTTATCGAACTAAAAAACCCTGCTGATGAAAACGCAACGGTCAAATCGGCCTTCAGGCAGTTCCAAACATACAAACAGGCAATCCCCAGCCTATTTACATATAACGGCATTATGGTTATTTCCGATGGTCTGGAAGCCAAAGCCGGTTCTGTTTCCGCAGGATTCACTCGTTTTATGTCCTGGAAGACAGCTGATGGAAAGGTTGAAGCCTCACCATTAATAGGCCAGTTGGAAACCCTGATCAAGGGAATGCTTGATAAGAAAACGCTGCTGGATCTTATCCGCCATTTCATTGTTTTTGAAAAAACCAAAAAAGAAGATAGAGAAACCGGGATTATCGCCATTCAAACTGTGAAGAAGCTTGCTTCGTATCACCAGTATTATGCTGTCAACAGGGCTGTGGAATCAACTCTTCGGGCATCCGGTTACCATAGAACCAAAAAAGAAATATCGGACAGGCTTGAGATAAAGGAATCACCCGCAAGTTATGGACTTGTGGGAGTGGGCTCTCAACCCGTGAACGACAGAAAAGGCGGGGTGGTCTGGCACACACAGGGAAGCGGCAAATCACTGTCTATGGTTTTTTATACCGGTAAAATTGTTCTTGTCATGGATAATCCAACGGTCGTAGTTATTACCGACAGAAACGATCTGGACGACCAACTGTTTGATACCTTTGCCGCATCAAAGCAACTACTCCGGCAGGAGCCGGTTCAGGCTGAAGACCGGGGGCATTTGAAAAAGGTACTTAAGGTTACCTCCGGCGGAGTGATTTTTACTACCATTCAGAAATTTCAGCCTGAGGAAGGCAATGTTTACGAAACACTATCTGAACGGGAAAATATCATTGTCATTGCTGATGAAGCCCATAGGACACAGTACGGCTTTAAGGCCAAAACAATAGATGACAAGGACAAGAACGGAAATGTTATCGGTAAAAAGGTAGTGTACGGGTTTGCAAAGTATTTGCGGGATGCCCTGCCCCAAGCAACCTATCTTGGTTTCACCGGAACGCCTATTGAAAGCGATGATGTAAACACCCCGGCAGTTTTTGGAAATTATGTTGATGTTTATGATATTTTACAGGCAGTAGAAGACGGTGCAACGGTCAAAATATATTATGAAAGCAGACTGGCTAAAATAAATCTGAGCGAAGAAGGCAAAAAGCTTGTTGCCGAACTTGATACTGAGCTTGACCAGGAAGACCTTACCGATACGCAAAAAGCGAAGGCAAAATGGACGCAACTGGAAGCGCTTGTAGGCAGTGAAAACCGGATAAAACAGATTGCACAGGATATTATTGATCATTTTGAACAGCGGCAGGAAATATTTCCTGAAGGCAAGGCAATGGTTGTTGCCATGTCCCGCCGTATTGCAGCCGATTTATATAAGCAAATAATCGACATAAGGCCTGCTTGGCATAGTGACGATCTGAAAAAAGGCGCTATAAAAGTGGTCATGACATCAGCATCCTCCGACGGCCCTAAAATAGCTAAACATCATACGACAAAAGAACAGCGGAGGGTGTTGGCAGACCGGATGAAAGACCCGGAAGATAATCTCAGGCTGGTTATTGTGCGTGATATGTGGCTTACCGGTTTTGATGTACCGTCCATGCATACGCTTTACATTGACAAACCCATGAAAGGCCATAACCTTATGCAGGCCATCGCCCGTGTAAACAGGGTTTATAAGGACAAACCCGGCGGGTTAGTGGTGGATTATCTTGGCATTGCTTCGGATTTGAAGAAGGCATTGTCTTTTTACTCGGACAGTGGAGGCAAGGGTGACCCGGCCATTACTCAGGAAAAAGCGGTACAGATGATGCTGGAGAAACTGGAGATCGTTTCACAGATGTTTTATGGCTTTTCTTATGAGAATTATTTTGAGTCGGATACGAGGACAAAGCTTTCGTTAATTCTGGCGGCGGAAGAACATATACTTGGCCTGGAAAACGGGAAGAAAAGATATATCAATGAGGTTATCGCATTATCCCAGGGATTCGCTATTGCCATTCCCCATGAACAGGCAATGGATGTAAAAGAGGAGGTTGCATTTTTTCAGGCAGTCAAAGCGCGCCTGGCTAAATTCGATAGTACCGGCACAGGCAGGACAGATGAAGACATTGAAACAGCAATAAGACAAGTTATTGATAAAGCCTTGGTGAGTGAAAAGGTAATTGATGTTTTTGATGCAGCCGGGATTAAAAAGCCGGATATTTCCATTCTTTCTGAAGAATTTCTTCTGGAAGTCAAGAATATGGAGCATAAGAACATTGCTCTGGAAGTCCTGAAGAAACTATTAAATGACGAGATAAAAGCAAGAATTAAAAAGAACCTGATTCAGGGCAAATCTTTAATGGAAATGCTGGAAAATTCCATAAAAAGATATCACAACAAAATTATTACCGCTGCTGAAGTCATTGAAGAACTTATCGCTTTAGGCAAAGACATTCAAGAAAAGGATAAAGAACCTAAAGAAATGGGGCTTTCTGATTTCGAGTATGCCTTCTATACTGCTATCGCCAATAATAAAAGTGCCCTTGAGGTAATGGGAAAAGACAAATTAAGGGAACTTGCCGTAGTGCTTTTTGAAAAAGTGAGGCAGAATGCTTCAATTGATTGGACTATCAAGGAAAGTGTTAAGGCAAAACTTAAAGTCATAGTTAAAAGAACCCTGCGACAGTATGGCTATCCGCCGGACATGCAGAAACTTGCAACTGAGACGGTTTTAAAGCAGGCTGAAATGATTGCGGAAGAAATTATGCAAGGTGAATGATTTTATTGTAACAGATTGAGAAATTGAGGTCATAAAGTTCCGATTTGTTACTCCACTTGAGATACCTAATACATATCACAGTTTCTCTCAAACCTTTGATAAGAAGAATATCATGCAGGATTTTGCTCTTGTACTTGCCTTGTTTATGGCATGCAGCGGCAGGGCAACTTCGATTAGCTTTTTCTTATAGATTAATCTCTGATAAAGTTAACTGAAAATTCATAGTTTTCTTAACCCAGCTTTTTGCATTAACTTGATTTTCCACCATAAATATTAGATCAAATTATTTATCTCTGTGTTTTTTGTGTTTTCTATGAGATAATATTTTATCTTTATATAGCGGTTATTAAAATAATGTACCGATTGCAGCAATAATAAAACTGAAGGGAGAAAAAGAATAAAATGAAACGAATGAAAATTTTACAGTATTGTGAATTATCACTTTGTTTGTTGTTTGTTTTGTTTTTATATTGCGGTATCGGGCAATCTATGGATTTGCCAAAGGTAATTGATAAGAGCAACTGTAGTCAATACAAAGACCTTTTTATTCCGGCTATGTACTATGCTGTTCAAAGGGGTGACTATGTTATTACACCGGGTAAAATAAACTTCAAATACAAACTTGCTGACAGTTTTCTTGCAGCAAGTGCCAAAAATAAAGGAAAATTCGACGTAAGCCCCAAAGGCGATTTGATCGATAAACGCACCGGTAAATACCCGGAAAACATTTACGGTTTTCCTTTTCCAAACATTGATCTCAAAGATCCCAAAGCCGGATCAAAGATCATTTATAACTTCAAGTTCCAGATTTATCGTTTTATGGCCTCAAAAAATAATACCCGTCTTATCTTGATAGACGCAAAAGGGGAGGAACGTTTTTATCATGGCATTGACCATTACCTTTACATGAATGGCAGACCGCCCAGTCAGGAAATAATAAATCCTGATAAGGTTCTGGCCTATGACTTTCAAAGAGTTTTGGAGCCGATGTTTGCAAGAGGAACCAATACAATGTCTTACATTTATGAAGACCCCAGGGAAAATTCGATTTGGGCCTATATTCCCACTATTCGCAGGATTCGGCGAGCTAGCTCATCAGCAAGGTCTGATCCCTATTTGGGTTCTGATGCATGGTTGGATACAAATTATATGTGGGCTGGAAAAGACCGTACCATGAAATGGAAATACGTGGGAGAAAAGACAATCCTTGTTTCTTTTACAAGTCCCGATATATTGCCGGCAAAAGAATTGTCTGATGGAAGAATGACCAGAGTATTTCCCTATAACGGTATTCATATCAAATTCGGTTATGAAGATCCAAACTGGAAGGGCGCATCATGGACCCCTCTTAATATTACCTATATTCCAAGAAAAGTATGGATTGTGGAACAGATGCCTAAAGATCCGGATTACAAATGGGGGTTGCACGTCAATTATGTTGATCAGGAAACTTATACCATATGGTACAAGGAGGTATATGAAAAATCCGGAGGTTCACCCCGGATATGGTGCTCTTTACTGGCGCATTACAGTGAGTGCCCAAGCGGTAAAAACAACACAGGAGATTATGATGCTACACCCTTTATTGATGAAAAAGCGCGTCATGCTACATACGGAAGCCGATCTGCGCATCCTGAATCATTCATATATATACCTGCTACAAAAATGGACCCGGGTTTTTTTACCATAAATAATTTCTTGCTGTTATCTAAATAAAAGCGGTTAACTCCTTTGCAAAACTTACGACTAAGCCGGTGGCACTGAATCAATACATTATGAAAAGATATTTTCACGAGTCTGCCAATCTATGCTTGCAGTACTTTTTCAAGTTTTTGAAGATTTTCATCCTGCCCCACAACAATTACTGTATCACCAGCCTGAATCCTGGTTTCAGAGGAAGGATTAAAGGTCATACTGCCATCGTGTTTTTTTATCGCTATTATAATCAGGTTATATTTCTGTCTTATCCCTGAGTCTTTCAACATTATATTTATAATTTTTGAAGACGCGCTTACAGGAATTTCTTCCATTCTAATATCATTGCCCTGCTCATTGTAAGCAAGTTCCAAAAAATTTGTAACGGCAGGCCGTAAAATTCGCTGAGACATGCTTATGGCCCCAAGTTCATATGGTGATACAACAGTATTTGCTCCTGCCGCAATAAGTTTGGATTTTGCTTCATTTCGGGTTGCTCTGGCTGTTATATAAAGATCGGGATTAAGTTGTCTTGCGGTTAAAACAAGAAAAACATTGTCCGCATCCGAAGCAAGAACTGCAACAAGTCCTTTTGCTGTTTTTATTCCGGCTTTTATTAGGGTATTTTCTTCAATTGCATCTCTGGATAAAAATAAAACACGATCCTCTTCCATAACGGGAATAAGATCCTTTTCGCTTTCGACAACAACAAGGTCAAAATTTTTCTTGATCATCAGATTGCTGCACAGCACTTTACCTATTCTTCCATATCCACAGATAATATAGTGGTTTTTGAGTTTGCTTATTTTTTTTTCCAATCTTCGCCTCCCTAAAATAGCTCTTATTCTGCCCTCAACCATGAATTGAACCATGGCGCCTGCCATATAAAAGCAAAAACCGACACCAAAAAAGATAAGCAGGGCCGTGAAGACTCTTCCCGGCTCACTTAGTTTATGAACTTCACTATACCCTACTGTGGAAATCGTAGTTATGGTCATATATATAGAATCGAATAAAGCCCAGCCTTCTATCATCATGTAGCCTACAGTACCAATAATACAAACAAGAAGAGTTAGCAGGACTGATAGTATAAGATGCTTTGTGCTATTCATATAAGTATATAGTATTCATTAAATGTTAATCATAAGTCAATCAGCTAGAAGATATCTATTTGCTCTTATTATTCAAGCGGCTTTATATCCGGAACAGGAGAAAGTTCCTATCGGATAGTTAATGATTTTTTGCATTTTTGTTATTTATATGCTAAACAGACAAATCTTTCAAGAATAGATTTATCAACTGAATTTATTTTATTTGGCAAAAAAACGAATATGCATAAAACAGCACTAAAATACGAGAAATCACGCGAAGATATGGTGGAAAAGCAGGTTATATCACGGGGTATAACTGACCCTAAAGTACTTGCCGCAATGCTGAGAGTTCCCCGCCATCTGTTTGTAAATGATGCTTTGATGGACCAGGCTTATGGTGATTATCCCCTTCCGATTGGTGAGCAGCAAACGATATCACAGCCCTATATTGTTGCGGAAATGACTCAAGCCCTTAATCTGAATGAAGAAGACAGGGTGCTTGAAATCGGCACAGGATCCGGTTATCAGGCAGCGGTTATTGCAGAAATTGTTTATCGGGTTTATACTATAGAAAGAATTCATTCACTTTATGTCAAAACCAGGGCGCTTTTTGATAAGTTGCAGTATTTCAATATAGTAACCAAATATTCCGACGGAACTCTCGGGTGGCCGGTTGAAAGCCCTTTTGATGCAATAATAGTTACCGCAGGCGCTCCTGTTATTCCGGAAATCCTTATAAGCCAGCTTGCAAAAGGGGGACGATTGGTTATTCCTGTAGGAGATCAAAATACCCAGGAATTAACCAAAATATACAAAGATGGAAAAGGTCTTCATCAAACAACTCTTGGTGGTTGCAGATTTGTCAAACTTATCGGGGAACAGGGCTGGAAGGAATAATAATATGCTAAGAAGAGTGTATGACTGGGTTCTAAGTTGGGCCAATACTCCTTATGGACCTTGGGCATTATTCATTTTAGCTTTTGCCGAATCTTCTTTTTTCCCTATTCCTCCCGATGTTCTTCTTATCGCACTTGCTATCGCTATTCCAAAAAAATCTTTTAAATATGCCCTGGTATGTTCTGCAGGTTCCATTTTGGGAGGCTGTTTCGGCTATCTTGTAGGGTGGCAGTTTATGGAAGCAATCGGGGGCAAAATAATAAACTTTTACGGTTTTGCCGATCAATTCAATTATGTACGGGAGCTTTTTACTAAATATGATGCGTGGGCCATAGGTGTTGCCGGTTTCACGCCTATACCCTATAAGGTCTTTACTATTTCGGCCGGCGCATTTAATATCAATTTTATTGTTTTTTTTATCGCTTCTTTGATTTCCCGGTCTGCCAGGTTTTTTCTTGTTGGAGGCCTTATTTATTATTTTGGCCCTAAAATCAAGGATTTTATCGATAAGTACTTTGATGCTCTTGCAGTGGGATTTACAGTACTTCTTATTGCAGGCTTTATAGTTATAAAATACTTGTTATAATGAGCCACTTTCAAAACGTTTCAGTTTGGCCAAGATCAAGGCGGATGAAAATTTTAACCGCAGGAATACAAGGAGTATTTTGAGGATTAAAATTTTCACCCAACGCAGATATCGGCCAAAATGGGGCGTTTTGAAACTGGCTCTAAGATTAACTGCATTTTGAGTATCCGCATGAATGGCAAACAAGACAGCCTTCCTGATGCGTAATAACTCCGCTGCATTCCGGACAAACTCCCATCATAGCTTCGTTTTCGATAAAAGAAAGATCCGTCCTGTGTTTAAGCGCTTTTGCTATTGCATCGGGGCATGAAAGCACCATTTCTCCATTTTGCCATGCAGGAGAAGGGCATCTGATTCCAGTTAGCTGTTTTACTATAGCTTCAAGGCTAACCCCTGAACGCAAGGCAAGCGATATAAGACGGCCTGCCGCTTCAATCTGGGATGATGCACATCCGCCTGTCTTTCCCATCTGCGCAAAGACCTCACACATACCCTTGTCATCAGAATTTATTGTTACATATAAGTTTCCGCACCCTGTTTTTGTGCGTTCAGTGATTCCGACCGTACATTCAGGCCTTGGCCTTGGGGCAATTTTAACGGAATCTTTTTTTTCAGCACCAATGCTTAAAACCTGATGGTCACGACTGCCGTAACGGTAGATTGTAATTCCTTTACAACCTTTTTCATGGGCAAGCATATATGCTTTTGCTATATCACTTCTTAAAGCATCAGGGCCAAAGTTAATGGTTTTTGAAACCGCATTATCAGTATATTTCTGAAATGCCGCCTGAATGTTTATATGCTGCTCCGGTGCTATATCATGAGCTGTTTTAAAAAGATCTTTGGATTTATCAGGTATTTCTTCAAGGTTTTGAATTGATGTTCCACTTGTTATTGTTTCTATCAGATTTTTGCTGTAAAATCCTTCTGCTTTTGCAATTTCTACAAATAACGGATTAATATCGGAAAGTATTTTATCATCAAGAACTCTTCTTGTTTGAACTATGCCGAATATGGGTTCAATGCCGCTTGATGTTCCAGCAATAATACTTATCGTGCCTGTAGGAGCGATTGTTGTTGTAGTGGCATTTCGCATATATGGTGTATCGGGGTTATCATAAATACTTTTTTTATAATCCGGAAAATTTCCCCGTTTTTTTGCCAGTGCAGCAGATGCGCTTTTTGATTCTTCCAAAATAAAAGACATTATTTTTTCAGCCAACGCAACAGCTTCTTGTGAATCATATGGTATCCCCAGTTTAATAAGCATATCTGCAAAACCCATAACGCCTATGCCTATTTTCCTGGTTCCTTTGCTCATTTTTTCAATGTGAACAAGAGGATACTTGTTGATCTCAATCACATTATCTAAAAAATGAACCGCATCATGAACGGTTTTTTTCAGGCGGTTATAATTTATTGCTTTTCCCGATAACATCGCAGACAGGTTTACAGAACCTAATGTACATGATTCATAAGGAAGAAGAGGTTGTTCACCGCAAGGATTTGTTGCTTCAATGTTTCCAAGATGAGGGACCGGATTGTCCTGGTTAATCCTGTCTATAAATATTATACCCGGTTCACCGTTTAACCATGCGGAATGCACTATTAAGTCAAAAATATTTTTCGCAAAAACCCGTTTTACAGTCTTACCTGTCCTGGGATTTATCAGATCAAATTCAGACTCTTTTCCGGATTCACTATTTAACGCATCCATGAAATCTTGCGTAAGGGCAACTGAGATATTAAAATTATTAAGCCTTCTTGTATCATTTTTGAGCTCAATGAAAGATTCTATATCGGGATGATCCACCCGCAAGATCCCCATGTTTGCCCCTCTGCGGGTACCGCCCTGCTTTACGGTTTCTGTTGCCACATCGAAAACAGTCATGAAAGAAATAGGCCCGCTTGATACTCCGGCAGTTGAAAGCACGATATCTTGTTCAGGACGTATCCTGGAAAAAGAAAAACCCGTACCTCCTCCGCTTTTATGTATCATAGCCGTATGTTTTAATGTTTCAAATATGCTGTCCATTGAATCTTCAATAGGCAAGACAAAACACGCGGCAAGCTGGCCGAGGCGGCGGCCGGCATTCATAAGAGTTGGCGAGTTAGGCAGAAACCACAGGTTGGTCAAAAGCTTTAAAAACTTTTTTTCCGTTTTTTCAATATCAACTGGTTTTGCAAACAAAGAATCGGCAGACGCAATATGTTTTGCGACCCTCGCAAACATATCCTCCGGCGTTTCTATCGCAATTCCTTCTTTGTTTTTTTTCAGATAGCGTTTTTCAAGCACTATCAAGGCATTATTTGAAAGGGGCATACTCATAGCCGATTTGTTTTCAACTCGGTTTTCATATGTGTGATGAATGCATTGCTTAAAGGAGATAGACTCCTTTGCTTGCTTAAGGTCAGATAAAAGCTGCGCTTAAGATCAAGACCTTCTATAGCAAGCGCTTTTAATGACCCTGCTTTTAAATCTTCCTTAACCGCTATTGTTGAAAGGATTGATATTCCTACTTGATTTTTTATTCCTTGCCTCACTGCTTCCGTACTTCCCATCTGAGCAGCAATATTAAAGTCATTAATATCGTATCCGGCTTTATTTAAATTCTGTTCAATGGATTTTAATGTTCCTGATCCTCTTTCCCTTATTATAAATGGTTCTTCCATAAGCATTTTCATGGTAACGCTTTTTTTCTTTCCCCATTTATGAGCAGATGGAACAATAAGACGCATCTGATCATCGATAAGAATTTCCTGCTGAATTCTTTTATCTTTTTTTGCTGCTCCTACGACTCCGAGTTCAATAAATCCGGAAAGAGTATCATTAATTATTTTTTCAGTATCACCAATGATAAGCGAAAGCTTTATATCAGGATAAGTTTTGGTGAAACTTCCGGCGATTATAGGAAGAATATACTCGCCGGGGATTGTGCTGCCGCCTATCACAAGATTTCCTTTTATATTACCCTGAAAACCTGAAAGAGCACTTTCCATTTCATCGTATAGCGCTATAAGTTTTTTTGCGTAAGAATAAAGTAATATTCCTGCCTTTGTAGGGATTGCCTCTCTTGATAATCGATCTACAAGACGACAGCCTAAATGTGCTTCCAGATCTCTCATATGGCTGCTAACGGTAGGCTGAGAAATATAAACAGCTTCCCCTGCCTTTGAAAAGCTTTTTTGCTCAACTACTTTACAGAATATTTTAAGATGCCAAAGGTCCATATTATTTAGAATTGGAATTAAATCCAAATTTTTCTTTTAATTTTTGATTAACTACAGGAGGAACCATTCCGACAACATTGCCGTCAAATTCTGCAGCTTGTTTAATTATTGAGGAGCTTGTAAAAATCCACCTCAAACCGGTCATAAGGAACACAGTCTGTATATCCCTGTTAAGCCGTCTGTTCATAAGCGCCATCTGAAATTCATAATCAAAATCCGACAAGGCCCTCATTCCCCTAAGTATGGCATGACTTTTCTTCTTCAGCGCGTAATCAACAAGAAGTCCATCGAATGTATCTATTTCGGTATTCTTTATTTTTTTCAAGCTTTGTTCAAGCATTTCAATCCGTTCATCAATTGTAAACAGGCATTTTTTATTCGGGTTATGCAAAATAGCAACAATTATCTTATCAAAAAGCTTAAGACCTCTTTCAATGATATCAATATGACCGTTTGTGACAGGGTCAAAGGAACCGGGATAAATAGCAATTCTTCGCATAAATTAATATAATCCGTATTTTTCTGTTTTATTATTTTTACTGCACAACTTGTTTCTATACTCTATGTTTGTTTATTATACCATGTATTTTAAAAATGAAACAAAGGTTTTTCCATATTTTCTCTGATCCGTTATCTTGTAAACAGAAATATTTTCAGGAAGTGTTTCCCGCAAATCATGTTCAATTACTATAGAAGCGTTATTTTCAAGAATTCGACTTTTAGAAAGATTAATTAAAGCAGGTGTTATAAGATCCTTGTTATAAGGAGGATCCATAAACACAAGACTAACAGCATGAAGCGTATGAGTATATTCAATAATTTTTTTTGAAATGTCAAATCTTGCAATTGCAATTCTTTCTGTGAGTCCGCAGGCTTTAATATTTTTGCTGATAGTTGAAACAGCCTCTTTATCGTTATCTATAAATGTTGCATAGGATGCTCCCCTGCTTAATGCTTCTATTCCCATTGCTCCTGTTCCTGCAAAAAGATCAAGTACTACAGAATCAACAACCTTATTGGAAAGAATATTAAAGATACTCTCTCTTAGGCGTCCTGATGTCGGTCTTATTTTCAAACCTTTTGCAGAAAATAGTTTTTTGCCTTTCAATTCTCCGCTTATTACCTTAAGACCGGTCAATTTACAAACTCTTTATTATTTTATAAAGATAACTTCGACCAACATCAATTTCTTTTGCGGTTTTGGCAATATTTTTATCATTTTCCGACAACTTTATTTTAATAAATTCTTTTTCAAAAGCCCGCTTAGCATCTTTTAGCCGATCAATTAAAAACAACTCGGATTTGACCGGTTCAGGAACTTCTTCAACAGCCGGTTTATATTGATCGGGGATATCGGAAACATCAATAATATTTTCCCTGGTCATTATGGCAAGCTGATTAACAAGATTCTTTAACTCCCTTACATTGCCGGGCCACAAATAGTTGGATAATAATTCGATTGCTTTCGGGGAAAGTGTTTTCTTTTCATTATTGCTCTGCATCGCAAATTCAGCTAAAAAAGTATCGATTAAAACAGGAATATCATCTTTGCGATTTCTTAATGCAGGAACCTCAATCGGAACAACATTAAGGCGATGATACAGGTCTTCTCTGAAATTCCCTTTTTCAATTTCTATTTCAAGAGGTTTATTGCTGGCAGCAATTAACCTTGCATTTATATTTATAATCCTGCTCCCACCTACCCTCTGAAACTTTTTTTCCTGAAGTGCTCTAAGTATTTTAGCCTGGGTTTTCAGGCGCATCTCACCGATATTGTCAAGAAAGATAGTTCCGCTGCCGGCCAATTCAAATTTGCCTATCTTTTTTGAAATTGCTCCTTCAAATGCTCCCTTTTCATGTCCGAAAAGTTCGCTTTCTATCAACTCTTCCGGAATAGTAACACAATCAACGGTAATAAAAGACCCATCTACACGGGGACTAAGCTGAAAAATTGTTCGCGCAACAAGTTCTTTTCCTGTTCCGTTTTCACCAGTAATTAAAACCCATGCATCGGATGGAGCAACAGCGGCTACTTTTTTCTTAAGATAAACAATTGCCTCGCTGTTTCCGGACACAGAATTTTTTTCTATTGTTTTCTTTCGAAGATATCTGTTTTCTTCTTCCAGTCTTCTAAAATTTAACGCATTATTTATTGTAACTATTATCTTATCAATCGAAAGGGGTTTTTCAATCAAATCGTATGCGCCAAGCTTAATGGCTTTAACTGCAGTCTCAATATTGCCATGTCCCGTTATTATAATGACTTGTATATGGGGATTGTTTTTTTTAATTTGTTTTAAAGTTTCTATTCCGTCAATACCCGGCATCCATATATCTAAAAGAACAAGATCAGGCGATTTCTTATCTATAGTCTTTAAACCTTCATATCCGTTTGAAGCCAACATTACTTCAAAACCTTCATCTGCAAGAAGACCTTTTAAAGATTGAAGAATTGACGGGTTATCATCTACTATTAGTATCGATGGAAACATTGGTTTTTATCCCTTCCTCCCCCAGACTGTGGTTTATACCCTAAGAACGTATTAATCTACTTTTATCAAGCCCATCATATTATTGGCAACTCAATAATAAACTTTGCTCCTTTAGGGTAATTATCCTGTACTCTAATAACGCCTTTATGATCTGATATAATTGTATTTACGATAGCAAGCCCCAAACCTGATCCGGCTTTTTTTGTTGAAAAATTGGGCTCAAAAATACGTGCCTTATCTTCTTCCGATATTCCTGCACCATCATCAGCAATTTCAATTTTGATTACTTTTGCTTCCTTATTATGCTCAAGTGAAATTGCAATATTCCCATGTTCTTTAATTGCGGTAACAGCATTATCGACCAGGTTTATCATTGCCTGTTTTATTTGCTGCCTGTCAAGATTAAGCTGTGGAATGTTATCCGAAATTATTGTATCAAAAATTACATTCTGATGCCCTTCCCTATACAGTGCAACGGTTTCCCTGATTATAGGAGCCAAATCACAAGGAATGGGATTTGCCGATGGAAATCTTGCAAAGGTTGAAAATGCATCTACAATATTTCTTATTAATTCTACATGGTCAATTATCATTTGTGTGCATTCTTCAAATACCGGCTCTTTCAACTGATCTGAATATTTACGCTGAAGCCTTTGGGCGGAAAGCTTTATAGGCGTTAGAGGATTTTTTACTTCATGCGCTATCCGGCGTGCAACCTCACGCCATGCAGCCATCCTCTGAATTTTTTCAAGCTCGGTTAAGTCATCAAAAACCATCACAACGCCCATATGTTGACCTGTATCATCTTTTAAGGCATTTACATTCATAAGAAAGCTACGGCGTCTTCCCCCTACAAAAAGATTTAAAGGAACTTCCAAAGCATTATCCTGTGCTATAAACAGATTTTCTTTTATTTCTTCGGCTATGTTAACATTCTGATCAGGCAACAAATCTTTATAGCTTTTGCCCAGAGTTTCATCCTGTTTAAGATTTAACATTTTTTCAGCTGATTTATTAATGGTAGTAACCATCCCCTTTGAATCAAGAGTAATAACACCGGTTGAAACATTTTTTAAGACGATTTCCATATATTGGCGTTTTTCTTCTATCTCGATGTTTTGCAGTTCAAGCTTTTTAGCGGAAAGCTCAAGCTGGTCCCTGCCGTTTCTCAAGTCTTTTGTCATTTTATTAAATGAATCCACAAGACTTCCTATTTCATCATCAGAAGCTACATCTAACGTAAAACCTAAGTCTCCTTCTGCAACACGCCTGGTACCTTCTACAAGTTCCATGATGGGAATCGTGATGGATTTGGCAAGATAAAATCCGAACCAGATAGCGCAAAAAAGCACAAGTAATGCTACTATGGATAGTAATATATAATATGAGATTTGAATGGGCTTTTTTAAAAGCTTTGTTTGCTGATATTCCTCAAAGCCAAGAGAAATAGACTTCATCTTCTTGGAAAGCCGATGAGAAAGTTTGGTTGATAATACGATATAACAGTTAGCTTCGGAAGGCTGAACTCCAAATGGAACTGTCCCTATAGTTCTGACGAGTTCTCTGTCTTCCACTATTTCAGTTATGGTTCTTACACCATACGGGGGTATATCCTTTTTAAAGTTATCCGGATCAAGAACTCTCAATGGCATATCTTCCATGCCAAGCGGAAGGATGAAAGTCATACGTTTGTAATTGCTGTCATAAAGTTCTATTGCCTGGATATTGAACGACCTCTGCACAACCTGTAGATAGTGAAAAAGTGATTTTTTCCTGGCAGGGTCAAGCAAGTTCTTATTATTAATCTGGTATGCAATTCTTTCTATATAAAATCTGTTATTTTCCTGAACCTGCCCATAATAGTATCTTCCGACATCCAATGAATGATCAAGGGCCTGTTCAATGGGAACTTTAAACCAGAATTCAGTGCTTGTTGTTATAAAACTTATGGAAAAAAAGAACAAAATTATTGTTGGTAAAAGAGTTAGAGCGCCAAAAGCTATGACGAGTTTCGTGCGAAGCTTCGCGCCGATGGCGTTTTTCTTTCTATCATAAAGAAGCTTGAACAGATTTCTGAATACCAGAAATATCAGCAGAATGAGTAATAACAAATTAACGTTGATCAGAATAAACATCAAAACGGTATTTGATACCGGAATCCCTGCTCCAAATTTAATTATTCTGGTTTCAAGAAATGTTAAAAAGCCGACAACAAATATAATTGCAATAATTATAATGCCTTCTCTTTTACGTCTCGAACGTTCCTGTGAGGAATTAGTCTGTGGCGGGACTATTGATGAATTATTATCCATATTAGTGTTAAAATATTATGAATGCATTAATTAATAGACAAAATCTATTTGATACAAATCAGTTTCAAAATCCCATAATGAAACGAAAACAAATATATAATGTAGATAAAAAGGCAGGGTGAATTTGCTTACTTCTGCTTTTGCTTCAATGTGGTAACGGGCATTTTTTTCCAGTTGATCAAGGTCGACTATTTTTAATCCTTCAATCTGGGTCATAAGTTCCTGTGCTTCTTTGAATGACTCTGTTTTATCCGGACCTGTGCTCTTCCAGGATCTTGATATTGTATATGTATTTTTCAGATTATCGTATTTTATTGTATTAGTTAACAATATTTCTGTAATTTTATTATTGAAGAAGAGGTCGTTATCTTTATAAAGTTTGACATAAAAAGTAAAAGAAGTGGCTATACCACTTGTAATCGCCTTTTTCATGTCCTCTGTAAAAGCACCATCTAAATGCATCTTGAAAAGAAGCTCTTTATTATGTCTGGTAATTGCAATATTAGTAAGCTTTGCTACCTGAGCAAAGGATGTTTGAGGTATGACAATTAAAAAGCAAAGTAAAAGCAAGTAAATTTTGTGTTTTCTTAGTGTTCGCATATCAATATTTATCTTTTTGCAGTATCAAATTTATTATCATAATAATGAATACGTAATCTTATATTTCTTCAAGTTGTTTCTGTGTAAATTAAGCTGCTGTCACGAAAGAGTTCTGGTCTCCCAGGATTCTTTACTGGAAAAAAACATTTCAATAAAAGCATGGTTAAACGCATGGCCGGATTTATTAAGCTTAAAATGCCCCATCACAGGTAAACCAAGGAGTGAAAAATCACCTATTGAATCTAAAGTTTTATGTCTTACAAACTCGTCTGGAAAGCGCAGGCCATCATTGTTTAAAATGGTATTTTTATCAATCACAACCGCATTATCAAGAGAACCACCTTTAGCGAAACCGTACTGCTTGAGATATTCTATCTCATGCAAAAAACCAAAAGTCCTTGCAGCAGATATTTCTTGCTCAAATATTTCATCGCTGATGCTTGAGGAAAAAGTTTGTTTTTTAATAACAGGATGATCAAACTCAATATTGCAGGTGATTTTAAAATCAGATGAAGGATATACCCCAACGGATTTACCATCTTTGTTAAGCTCAATTGGTTCAGTAACAACAAAATAATATCTTGGACTGTTTTGTGCAATTATCCCGGCTTCTTTCAACATACACGTAAAAGGTGCAGCACTTCCATCCATTATCGGCATTTCATATGAATCAAGTTCAACGGCTACGTTATCAATTGAAAGACCGGCAAAAGCAGCCATAATATGTTCGATGGTAGATACTATAAAGCCGTTGTGACCTATTACCGTAGCAAGACTTGTATCGACAACCATACTGAAGCGTGCAGGTATACTGGGTTTATCCAAAAGATCGGTTCTGATAAACTTTATACCATAATTATCAGGTGCAGGTTTGATACTAAGATTTACTTTTTTCCCCGAATGAACGCCGATCCCTGAACAACAAACCGTCTTTTTAATAGTTCTTTGGTTAAAATAACAAGCCATTATAATTTAAATATATAAATTCTATTATTGGTAAAATTGATGAGCACATAAAACAAATAACATATTAAATAACAAATAGTTATTATCTATTTTCAAAACAGATGGTTGCAGTATAGCTTATATATTCTAAGGATGCAACTATATCTTATCTTGGAATTAACTTATCTTAACTGTTTTCAGATTGTCAACAAATTCTTGATGTTAATAATAATATCATATATATATGCAAACTACAGTGCATATGTTATTATTATGAGAAGGAGGAAACATGCTTGCCAGAATTCTAAGCAGTGCTGTTATAGGTATTGATGCTTATCTTGTGGAAGTGGAAGTTGATATTGCCAAGGGGCTTCCTTCATTTACTACGGTTGGACTTCCGGAAGCAGCGGTCAAGGAAAGCCGGGAACGAGTTAAATCCGCTATTACAAATTCCGGGTATTTTTTCCCAGATGACAGGATAACCGTTAACCTTGCACCTGCCAATATAAAGAAAGAAGGAACCGGATTTGATCTGCCTATTGCAATAGGAATTCTTGCCGCAACCGGGCTTATTATGCAAAAAATGCTTGCGGGATATTTTGTGCTCGGAGAACTTTCTTTAGATGGCCGAATAAAGCCTGTAAACGGATCTCTTCCCATGGCCCTTGCTGCCAAAGCTGCCGGCTATGAAGGCATTATAGTTCCTTTTGAAAACGGAAAGGAAGCTTCAGTTGTTAATGGAATTTCGGTTTTTCCGGTCAAAACACTGTCTCAGGTTGTTGATTTTTTTCGCGGCACAGAAAATCTCAAAGCGGCAAAAACCGATATAAGCCTGCAATTTGACAAAAACAGCGAATTTGAAGTAGATTTTTCAGAAGTAAAAGGACAGGAACACGCAAAACGGGCACTTGAAGTTGCTGCAGCCGGAGGTCATAATATTATAATGATAGGTCCGCCAGGTTCGGGAAAGACCATGCTGGCCAAAAGGCTCCCTTCAATTTTACCCCCCATATCTTTTGATGAAGCGCTGGAAACAACAAAAATATACAGCGTTGTCGGCATGCTTGAAAAGGGAAATGCTATGATAGTAAAAAGGCCTTTCCGATCTCCTCATCATACGATTTCAGATGCAGGTCTAATAGGAGGAGGTCATGTGCCAAGACCAGGGGAAGTAAGTCTTGCACATAACGGAGTTCTTTTTCTAGACGAGCTATCAGAATTCAAAAAACATGTACTTGAAGTACTTCGCCAGCCGCTTGAAGACATGAAGGTTACAATCTCCAGGGCATTATCATCAATAACATATCCTGCAAGCTTTATGCTTGTATCAGCCATGAATCCATGCCCATGCGGTTTTTTTTCCGATCCCAAGCATGAATGCCGATGTTCATATCAGCAAATACACAGATACAGATCAAAGATATCAGGGCCTTTAATGGATAGAATTGATATTCACGTTGAAGTTCCGGCAGTAGCATACAGAGATCTTATGACAGATTCTGTTTCCGAGTATTCGAAAGATATAAAAAAGCGCGTTTCCAAGGCACGGCTTGTTCAGGCCGAAAGGTTTGCCAGAACCAAAATATACTGCAATGCTCAAATGAATAGCCGCCATATTAAAAAATACTGTAAAATTGATGACGCCGCATGCGCTCTTATCGAATCTGCCATTGATAAACTCGGGCTTTCCGCAAGGGCTTTTAACCGAATCTTAAAAATTTCCAGAACAATAGCGGATCTTGCAGGAGATGACGATATTAAAGTTGATCATGTTTCAGAAGCCATTCAATACCGCAATCTTGACAGAGCAAAACTGTAACTGGCTATCTTAAGAAAATAAAAGGAAAAGAAACATTATGATAACTAAGAAATCTTTTTTCACCTTTATTCTTTTTTTTGGGATGGTTATTTTTCCTGTAGCTATAGCTCAAGGCATAGATTTACAGATTAATGCTGCAACACATCATGATAAAGACCTCTCAACATCTGTCAAACCAGATACAGCGCTTGACCCAAAACTTCTATTTAATGCCGTTCATGAAAACTCTTTGGAAAAAGTGCAGTCGCTCATTTCCAGTGGCGTAGACTTAAAAGTCAAAAATGAGCAGGGCGAAAGTCCACTTATGGTGGCATTAAGGCTTAAAGAAGAAGAAATTGCCCGCCTGCTTATAGAGAAAGGATCACAACTAAATATAGCCGATTCAGATGGCTGGACACCTTTAATGATAGCCTTGAGCAATGAAAATACTGACTGTGCCGGATTGATGATTGAAAAAGATGCGGAAATTAATGTTCTGAATAAAAACGGTTGGAGCCCCTTGATGTTATCTATTAAATACAGCTCTCCTGAAAATTCATTGCTTTTAATTAAAAAAGGAGCAGAACTTCAGATTAAAGCACAAGATGGCGAATCACCACTGTTGCTTTCAGCCATGGCAGGAAACGTTGGTGTGCTTGCAATAATCATGAACAAAGTTAAGAAGACAGATGAAAGAGATGAGAATGGCAATACTTTACTACATCTTGCAGCCGAAAATGGAAATATTGAAGCTGTGGCGCTATTATTAAAGCACAAAGTCAATTTGGAGGAAACTAACCACGAAGGTTTGACGCCTCTTTTATCAGCATTGGCGTCAGGCCAAACGGAAGCAGCGTCATTTTTACTCAGCAAAGGAGCAACACACACAGCCATTGCCAATGGCAACAGCTCACTTCATTATGCCGCCAATAGCGGAAACAAAGAGTGTGTAGCTCTATTATTGCCGGGTGACCTTCCGGTTAATATACAAAACTTTGCCAAAGAAACCCCGCTCCATAATGCAGGCAGCAGGGAAGTGGCAAAATATTTATTGACACAGAGTGCAGATCTTAATGCATCTACAAATGATGGAATAACACCATTGCACAAAGCGGCCTGCAATGGCCGGCAAGATGTTATTGATCTTTTAGTCGATAGAGGCGCAAATATCAATGCTATGGCAACCAGCAACGGCATAGAAGAGATAACTCCTTTATACATGGCTATTGCAAACAGCCAAGCTGCGGCAGCGATCAGGCTTATTGAAAGAGAGGCAAACTGGAAGACGGACAGAAAAGATGGTATGCATCTTTTTATCCTGGCAACAAGCAAAGACCTGCAAGACATCGTTAAACTGATGCTGGCCAAAGGTCAAAACGTCAATTATCGCAATAAAGAGGGACAGTCAGCCATTCACTATGCAGCCAGCAAAGCCATGCTGGAATTCCTGATAGCTAATGGAGCCCAACTAAATGCTTTGGACCAAAATAATGCTTCAGCCCTGCATTTTGCTGTGGCTGACGGAAGGCTTGAGGTAGTACAGGCTTTGCTGGATAAAAATGTTGATATTATGCAGAAAACAAAACAAGGTTATACCCCCTTGCATTTTGTTAATGACCCGCAAACGGCAAAGTTGCTGATCGCAAATGGAGCTAAACTTTATGTCAAGGATCACAACGGAATGACTCCCATAGAGTTTGCCCGTTACTTTGGCAAGTCAAAAGATGTGGTATCGTTTTTAGCAAAAATGGAGCAAAAGCAGGATGAAAACGTATCTGACGTATCAGAAAATAAACATCAGGTAATTCGTTTAGCCTATAGCAACAATGTTATGAACTCTGTTATATCAGACGTGGCAGATGAAAATTTTCGTAGTGCCTTTACTATGATGGCCAGTCCGGACATTTCCGGAAATGTTTCTATGGCGGTGGGGCTTATGCACTCGGCTGCAATTACCGGTTGCCCTGAAGCCTGCTACTGTATGGGCGAATGGACTAAAACAGGGAAAGGCATAGCGGCAGATGAAGACCAGGCAATACTATGGTACCGTAAAGCCGCAGAAATGGGAATGGCCACCGCCCAGTTCTGGTTAGGCAATCATCTTATAAAAGATTTACCAAATTCTAAATCATATATCCCAAATTGGCACAAATTTTTTATATTTAGTTCCGCAGATGATTATTATTCAGAGGCTTATATCTGGCTAAGCGCCGCGGCCGCTCAAGGGCATTGTGGTGCGAAAAGGATTCTCGACGATTTTAGCAACTCCATGTCAGGAGCAGGAAGCATTGAGTGGGAAAAAAAAGCTGCTGCCCAAAATGGTCAGCGTTGGGGGTTTAACTGTGCTATTGGCAAAGAAACAGTTGAAGTTAAACCTCCTTTGATCCTTTTTTATGAAAGTGGCGGTGCTACAAACGCCAATGAATCTGTCTATGGAATGCTTTTTTCAAAAGACAGCTCCCGGTATGTTATATGGCATATGGAAATCAGCCATTCCAGGATTCTTAAAGACATCGAACTGCCTATAACCATTGTCTGGTATGATCCTAATGGTTCTATCTTCAGCAAACAGCAGCATAAATTACTGCTAACCGCAGGCACTGAAAGTACTCTAAATGATTATGGTTGCGGTTTTGGTGAACCTGGAAAATGGGATGTCGGCTCATATACAGTTGATTTTTTTGTAGGGAAATTGAAAATTGCAAAAGTGTTTTTTACAATAGATTGAAAGCAAAAAACAGTGTGTCGGGAAAAGCAGTCCGGCACTGTTTTGCTTTTTCCCAAAGTTGCTGTGTTAAAAACAGAAGGAAGATAAAATTAAGGCAAGCAAATGAAATTTAAATCCAAACTGCCAAATATCGGGGTAACAATATTTACAATAATGACAAATCTTGCAAATGATTATAATGCCATCAATCTTTCGCAGGGATTTCCTGATTTTGATACAGACCCCAAATTGATAGATCTTGTGCATAAATATATGAAAAACGGCTTTAACCAGTATGCTCCTATGCAAGGAGTTATGCTTCTTAGAGAAAGGATAGCTGAGAAAACATTAAAGCTATATAATGCCTCGTATGATCCAACCACCGAAATTACCGTTACTTCCGGAGCAACCGAGGCTTTGTTTGCAGCTATAATAGCAGTTGTAAAAAAAGGAGATGAAGTAATAGTATTTGAGCCGGCCTTTGATTCCTATGTACCTGCTATTAATTTAAGCGGCGGCATCCCAAAATTTATCAAACTGAAACCTCCATACTACAACATAGACTGGGAAGAAGTTAAAAATACCGTATCAAAAAAAACAAAGCTTATTATTTTAAACTCACCGCATAATCCGACAGGTTCCGTTCTTTTAAAAGAAGATATTACGGCTCTTTATAATATTATACAAAAAACCGGGATTTTTATTTTAAGCGATGAGGTTTATGAACACATTATTTTTGATGGTCTTAAAAACGAAAGCATGTCAAAATACAAAGAGCTTGCTGATCGCAGTTTTGTTATAAGTTCTTTTGGAAAAACATATCATACTACAGGATGGAAAATAGGCTATTGCTTAGCACCTAAAGCGCTTTCCGCAGAATTTCAAAAAGTACACCAGTTTTTGACATTTGCAACTAATACTCCTATACAGCACGCATATGCCGAATTTTTGGAAAATGAAGAAGCTTATCTTGGCTTATCCTGTTTTTACCAAAAAAAGAGAGACAAGTTTTTATCACTTTTAAAAAACTCCCGTTTCAAAGCAATACCATGCAAAGGTACTTATTTTCAAATGCTTGACTATTCATCCATCTCTGATGAACCGGATATGGATTTTGCAAAACGTTTGACGATTGAACAAGGGGTTGCTTCTGTTCCTCCTTCTGCATTCTACAATCAACATGACGATCACAAGATGCTTCGCTTCTGTTTTGCAAAAAAAGACGAAACACTTGAAAAGGCAGCGGAAAATTTATGCAGGATTTAAATATAACAATCATACAGACAAAGCTCATATGGGAAGATATCAAAGCAAACCTGTCTGTTTTTGATAAAAAAATAGACGGCATTAGGGAAAAAACAGATCTTATAGTACTTCCTGAAATGTTTACAACCGGCTTCAGCATGAACGCAGCAAAACTTGCCCAGGAAATGAATGGCATATCCGTAGACTGGCTTAAAAATAAATCATGCCACATGCAGGTGGATATCGCAGGAAGCATTATAATAAAAGAAGATAGGAAGTATTTTAACCGGCTGTTATGGGCAAAACCTGACGGGACATTACATTGTTATGATAAAAAGCATTTGTTTCGCATGACCGGAGAAGAAAAAGTATACAGTGATGGAAAGAACAAATTAACAGTTGAATTAAATGGTTGGAAAATCAGACCTTTTGTTTGTTATGATCTGAGATTTCCTTGCTGGACAAGAAATTTCAGCAAATCCTATGATGTAGCAGTGTTTGTTGCAAACTGGCCGGAAGCTCGCTCATATCACTGGGAAACGTTACTTCTTGCCAGAGCAATCGAAAATCAATGTTATGTTGTGGGAGTAAACCGGGTTGGAAAAGACGGGAACGGCTACAACTACATCGGGCAATCTTCGGTAGTAGATCCTACAGGAAACATCATGTTTAGAAAACAAAATGAAGAATGCATACATACAACAGCACTTTCATATTCGGTTTTACAGGAATACCGCAATTCATTTCCTGCATGGATGGATACGGATAATAAGGAATGAGATTATTTATCCAACTTTGCTTTTTTAGCCGACATCATTGAGATAGAACGGCCAGTTACCCGACCGCCCTCTTACAGATCCCTGCATGCGGTTTTTCCGCACAAGGCTCCTCAGTATTGTTCGCTTCGTACAAAAATTGCTATTCCCCACAGTGAGGTTTGCATATGTTTATCAGCCTGTCTTATCTGCATATGTTTCCTTTGCGGGCTGCACAATACCGTCATCCCCTTCCCCATGTAATCAGCGTTACCGTCTCAGAGTACTATGAGATAATCTGACTCGATGCCCTTCTTTTGGTTGAAACATCCTACCTTTAAGTTCAAGGAGGCCGAAAGGATCTCCCAAGTTCCTGGTACTTCTCTCACTGCATGCCACGCTCTTGGACCCCGACAGTCCCTCAGGAATCTCACCATTGCTCAGTGCCCATGGCAAGCCCTGCAAAGAGTCTGCGATTCCTTTGTACTTACTTCCGGCATAAATTATCTTCCAGATTAAATATGTTCATGTTTTTTTTGTGCAATTTGGATTTATTATATGCACATTTATTAAATAGATCAAAGAAAGATTCATGGTGATGTGGGACAATAAAATAGAGACGCAAGATTTTGCGACTCTGTAGGTTGAACAATGGAAATAAAAAATGGCAGGGCCAATTTCGACCCTGCCATTTTTTATTGTATTATTTTTTTTACTTTCTTTTACCGTTAACCGTGAACTGTAAACCGGCAACCACTTTTAAACCGTAAACTGTCAACCGTAAACCGTTTTTAAAACCGTGAACTGTTAACCGACAACCGGCAACCGATTTTAATCTATTTTCCAAACTTTCCGCTTGCGCCAGCAAGGCATGGAACTTCATTTTCGAGAATTGGCATTATTCTATACTTAAACCAGTCCTCTTGTTTTTGCCGTCTTGACTTTAATGTCATAAACTATCATTCTTTGTTTAAAAGTTTAATTGTTACAGGAGTAAATTATGCCAACAGTTATGAAGATCAGCCCTCAAGGGCAAATCCGGATACCCAAAAAAGTTCTTGCAGCGCTTAAGATAGTTCCTGGTGACTATATTGAAGTGGATGTGGAAAGAGGACAGGCTGTTTTAAAACCACGCAAACTTATTGATCCTTCACAGGAGTTGTACTGGGACAAAGAATGGCAGAAAACGAAAAATGAAGTAGATGATGAGATTGCTAATGAAAAGCTTTCGCCGACCTTTCATACAGCAGAGGAAGGTCTGAAATGGTTAAAAGAATAGATTCTTACCGTTTTAGTAAAAAATTCAAAAAGCAATATAATGCCATGCCCAATGAAATCCAGCAAGCCTTTAACGAAACACATAACCAATTGTTCCTTGACAATCTGTACTGATTTCTATAACCTACGAGCAGGAATTATAGGTAAATATGGAAAAAAAGTGTTACATATTGGCCGGGCCAAATGGGGCTGGAAAAACAAGTTTTGCAAATGAATTTCTACCCATTGAAGCGGAATGCCTTAATTTTATCAATGCAGATCTGATTGCTCAGGGTCTTTCTCCTTTCCAACCTGAAAAAATGGCAATTGCAGCAGGTAGAATAATGATAGGACGTATTATTGAATGTGTCAGGAGAAATGAATCGTTTGCTTTTGAGACAACATTGAGCGGCAAAGGGTATATGAAAAATGTAATTGATTGGAAGAATAAAGGTTATGAAATTGTAATCTATTTTTTACAGCTTCCTTCAGTCGAATTTGCAATAGAACGTGTGAAGCTAAGAGTTGCACAAGGGGGCCATAATATCCCTGAACGAGATATTATGCGGCGTTTCCAGAGAGGTTGGGCGAATTTCAATATGTTTTATAAGCAATTGGCGGATTCGTGGATTGTTTTTGATACTTCCGGTAAAATGCCTATTATCATAGATGAATCGGAGTAAATGATGAAAACACATAATAAGTATGCCGTAATTGGATTGAAAGCCTTGCAAAGGGCAGCCGCAAAAGTTGCTGAGGAAGCAAGGAAGAATAATTGCAAAATTCCAATTTGGATAAATGGACGCATAGAATATGAGGTTCCGGATATAATCACCGAGCAACGAGGTGCAGTTGGCCAGGATCACAATGTTCCTTTTGATAAATAAGTTTGTCGCTTAACAGCTTATGGCTGTTTGTTGAGTGTAAAACGGAAACTGTTTAAAATTTAAAAAACTCTTTGATTATAGGCGCTCTTTGAGAGTAGAGACGCAATATTTTGCGTCTCTACAGGTTTAACAATGGAAATAAAAAAGGCAGAGACATTTCCGGTTGTAGGTTTACAGTTAACAGTTTGCAGAAAAGCAAAAAACATGGTGATTTTTTGTTTCTAAGACTTTACTTTAACCAGTTTCATTTCTAGACGACACCCAAGTGCATGAGCATATTTTTTCAATGTGGCAATTGATGGTGAATGTTTACCGCTCCCTGATTCAAGGCGAGCTATCACGGACTGGGTTGTCCCGATTCGTTTGGCAACTTCTGCCTGAGTAATACCGGCAACCGCGCGAGCTTTCAGAAACTGATCGAAAAGAGAAAACTCCTCATCAAGCTGGTCATATTCGGCTTTAACAGCGGTTGACGGTTGTCGGTTTACAGTTGACAGTTTATGGTTTCCAGTTTCCGGTTGAAAAATTTGAGATTTAATAACGAGAACAAAAAAGGCAGAGCCGATTTCGACTCTGCCTTTTTTGATATTGAATTATTATTTTATCTTTCTTTTACAGTCAACTGTGAACTGTCAAACGTAAACTGCTTTATCTCTATTTCTTAAACTTTCTGCTTGCGCCTGCAATGCTTACAAGACCGAAGAGAGATGTAGTAAAAATACTCTATTCAAACACTTTATCAAAAAAATCCGTTTTAACAAGCATCCTCTGCCACTCACGATGACGTTTTACGCTTTCCTGACGTCTTTTACGGGGTAAATTTATAAACCGCATTGTCTCAACCGGTCCCAATTCCTTAACAAGGGCATCAATACCTTTTTTTATCGTTATTTCCTCAGTAAGATAACGCTCCGCTTTCATCTTAAATCCTCCTCCGCGCAAAATTGAACAGGGTTGCCACACCATGTATTAATCGCATGCTTACGACATTTTTTCATCAGCTTGTCGTCACAAGTGATAAATTTTGCCTTTCCAGCCTCGGCAAATGCAATATGTGCTGAATCGGCAAGACCAAATCCCAAGGCGAATAACTCCTCTGCTCTTTTTCGTGCAGTAGCTTTATTGATATTTAATAATTCACCGAACTGTTCTAAAACACTAAGTAACTCCAAACGTTCCAATTGGTCTGGTATTGCATTGATTTCGGCATAATGAACCGGTGATATAGCCATAATCAATTGTCCATCCTGAATCTTCGACATTATGAGTTCACCGCCTCAGTTTCCAGTCTGACACGTAAAAATGATTGGTCGTCAAAGGACCTGCACAAAGCGCAAACATCAAGATAAACAGTCATTACCAGCATAGTTAACTTCCCAGGATTTTATAGAATTATAATGTTAAATATTATAAATTATAATTAAATAAAATAAAACATTAATATACGGAACCAGATTAAAAAATTATAGTTGATGGTAAAAAAACAAAATATGTACGAGAGATA
Organism: Pseudomonadota bacterium; assembly: GCA_018817425.1. NCBI lineage: Bacteria > Pseudomonadati > Pseudomonadota > Pseudomonadota bacterium. Next base: position 26,368 of record JAHITX010000079.1, on the reverse strand, counting down.
ACAACAGAAATTAAAAAAGGCAGGGACATTTCCGGTTGTCGGTTTACAGTTCACAGTTTACGGAAAAGCTTTATTCCTTCTCTCACAGAGCACACAGAGATCACGAAGATAAATGGAAATATTAAAATAACTCTGTGACTCTGAGAACTCTGCGAGAGATAAAATATATTTGAAACAAAAAAGGCAGAGCCGATTTCAGCCCTGCCTTTATGTTATTGAATTATTGTTTTTACTTTATTTTACTGTTAACCGTAAACTGTCAACCGGCAACTGCTTTTAATCTATTTCTTAAACTTTCTACTTGCGCCTGCAAGACCTACAAGACCGAAGCCAAGAAGGAGCAGAGTAGCCGGTTCAGGAACCGGAACTACCGATTCTAATTGAACTACAATATCATTAAAATCAAGAGTTCCGCCCCAACCTTCCATTGCTACATATCTGTGATTAGCGTCATTAGCTGTTAATCCACCGATAGTAACATCTTCACCTTTTCCTAAAAAGCTTAAAAAGGATGCTCCAGTACCATTAAGGGAATCTTCGGAATAATATATATTGTTGCCAGCATCCCAAGAAAAATAAAACCCGAAAGAATCCATCCAGTCAGTTGTTGAGCCAATTACGGTACTCCCTATTGTTCCTGCATCATGAAATTCGGAATAAATAGTACCTGAACCAGCATCAAAATTAATTGTTGTATAGTCTCCAGGATTTGATGCACCAGTTCCATCAGTTGAATCTTTGAATACAGCTACTTGATTAGTTATATTGCCATATTCATATATACCAAATTCAAATGGAAATCCAGTTGCGTTCCAACTCAAGCTTGCAACATAAGCAGCATTGGAGCCAGCAGATTGATTCGTAAAAATAGCATAGTCTTCTTGATCAGCGCGAACATCAATTGAGGATCCAATACCAGTCATAATACCTTGTAATGAATCAAGAGTGCCCCCTGAAGTGTATACCGGCCTAGTGTTGATCGTATCAGCCATAGAAATTCCAGCGAACAAAAAAACCACCGCAATTGAAATGGCCAAAAGTTTTAATGCTTTTTTCATGTTGTTTCCTCCTTTGTTTTAATTATTATATTTTTGATTCTAATTGAACTTAGTAATTAATTTTCTTTTTTGTAATATACTTAAGCAATGGTTATGCCAATGGCAAATAAAGCTTGCACCATGTCTATAACATATAGATATGTATTATATTATAAAGATATGACGGTTTAGATAAATCGCGCTAATTTACTTGCTGCTGTGAAATTGTAAAGGAAACCGACAGTGAAAGCGGTTGACGGGAAAAAGCAGTTTACAGTTGACGGTTTAAAAGCAGTTGACGGTTCACGGTTCACAGTTGACGGGAAAAAGCAGTTGGCGGTTTACGGTTCACGGTTGACGGGGAAAAACGGTTGTCAGTTTACGGTTTACGGTGCACAGTTGTTTGATTAGTTGATAAGGCAAGAATAGATTATAACTGATTAGAATATAAATAAATTAAGCAAGATTGACTTTCCTGCGGCAGCAGGAAGATTCCGGCTTTGCAAGAATTTTCCTCTCAAAAATTCTTGCAAAAAACTCTGAGACCTCTGTGTGCTCTGTGAGAGACTGCAATTTGGGAAGGGTTCTGGATATCAGGTGTTATAAAGCGATATCCGGAAGATTGAAATAAATTTAATGTAAATACAGTATTTTAATTGGTAATTGTAAAGTATCCCGACAGTTTTTTTACCGAAAAACAGTGGGAAATGATAATACAAGAGTAATCTATTATAAAATAAGTATGTTATATAGAAATGATTGATTTGGAAATTGTAAAGAATTCCGACAGTAAAAGCGGTTTGCGAAGAAATCTCTCACAGAGTACACAGAGATCACGAAGATCTTCCGGAATTATGGAAAATATGAAATAGCCTTTAAAAAAATATCGGACAGGATTTACAGAATAAACAGGAAATATTTCAGACCGCTCCGGAAAAGAGCGGCCTGAAGCATGTATCCGCTTTGCGGAGTCTGGTGGTAAATACAGCAATTTTGCGGGTCAGGCGTTTTTGCCTCTTTTTTCCATAGCCTCCGGCAATGGTTTAAGGAAAAGGCAAAAAAATTAGTAAGGTTATAATATGCTTTATTATAAAAGATTTATAAATTTATCTACAGTCATTTGAGCCTGTTTTAAAATATATGAGAGTGTCGATCTTTTTATAGGACGATGGGCTGGAATAATAATTTTAAAAGTTTCAGTAGAAGTATGTTTCTGTAATCGAATATGACTTCCTTTTTGCCTAACTACTACCCATCCGTCTCGACGTAATGCCTTTATAACTTTTTCATAATGAAGGCTTGGTACTTTTGTCATACAGCTATTTCCAAAAGTTCTGCGTTAGGTGCAAAATCGAAATCATCTTCAACCGGCTCTAAAAAAAGCTTTATAGCTTCCTGAATATTGGTTAAAGCCTCTTCTTTTGAATCTCCTTCACTTATACAACCGGGCAAAGATGGTACTATAGCTGTAAAACCCCCTTCATCGCTTGGTTCCAATATAATTTTTAATTTCATTGAGACACCTCCATGTTATTTTATTTATTTGATGAATGGATCATATCTATTTATTTAATTTTCATCAACATAATAAGTAGGTAATAAGTAGGTATTTTATTCCAACGGGGAAAATCGGTTGTCAGTTTACAGTTGACGGTAAAAGCGGTTTGCTAAGAAATCACTCACAGAGTACACAGAGATCACGAAGATCTTCCGGGAAGCCGGAAAATGAGGATAGCCCTTAAGAAAAAAAATTATCAGACAGGATTTACAGGATTAGCAGGATTATTTTTCAGACCGCTCCGGAAGAGCGGTCTGAAGCATGCATCCGCTTCGCGGTGTTTGGTGGTAAGTACAAAATTTTGCGGGTCAGGCGTTTTGGCTTCTTTTCTCTATAGCTTCAGGCAATGGCTTATTGCCTGTCCGGCTTCCGGCCGGCAGGTAAAAATCCTGTCCATCCGGTTAATCCTGTCTGAAAATTTAAATGCGGTTACCTGGTGGATAAAAGGAAGATGGCTTGACATATAAGCATTAATAATAGATAGTAATGATAACATGAGAATAAATATAAATGATGATATTATGACGAAAGTGAAAGATATGGATAAAGAATTGGTTGATATAAAATTAGACAAAAGTTTCTTCTCAGTTGTGTCATTATCAGATCAATCGGATGACAAGAACTATTGGTTTGCCAGGACTCCAATTGAAAGAATGCGACATATTGAAGTATTAAGAAGGATTAATTATGGACATGCTGCTACCTCCAGACTTCAAAGAGTTCTTGAATATACTCAAGATTAAACATATCAGATACTTGTTGATTGGTGGATATGCTGTTGGCTATCATGGATATCCACGAGCAACAAATGATATGGATATTTGGATAGCGATAGATCCTGAAACTGCGGAGCAAATGGTTTTGGCTTTAAAAGAATTCGGTTTTGATACACCCCAATTATCAAAAGAACTGTTCCTTAAAAAGAACAGTATTATACGCATGGGTATTGCTCCTATACGGATTGAAATATTAACAACGATTTCCGGTGTTAATTTTGAGGAGTGCTTTAAGCAAAAGATTGTCGATGAAATAGATGGAATTGAAGTAAATATCATTAATTTGAAACAATTGAAGATTAATAAGAAATCGAGTGGAAGGCATAAAGATTTAGACGATTTTGAAAACCTGCCTTGAAATATGGTGTAACTGGCCGCAAGGGAGAAGACATTTAACAATTGACGGGGAAAAGCAGATATCAGTTTACAGTTTACGGTTGACGGTGAAAGCGGTTTGCGAAGAAATCATTCACAGAGTACACAGAGAGCAGGAAGATCTACCAGAATTTTGGAAAATAAAGGATAGCCTTAAAAAAAATATCGGACAGGATTAACAGGATTAACAGGATGTTTTTCAGACCGCTCCGGTAGAGCGGCCTGAAGCATGCATCCGCTTTGCGGAATCTGGTGGTAAGTACAGAGGTGGTTTTGTAGGTCAGGTATTTTTGCCTCTTTTCTCCATAGCTTCAGGCAATGGTTTATTGCTGCCCGGCTTCCGGCCGGAAGGTAAAAATCCTGTCCATCCTGTTAATCCTGTCTAAAAACTTTACTAACGACAAAGCAAAAACCCTGAGACCTCTGTGTGCTATGCTGGAAATAGAAAGGAGATCATAAATCAGAAGAACAAGAAGAGCAGGAGCTGATTCATAACCAGCCTTGCCTGTGTGCGGAAATAAAGAGCATGTTAATCAGTTTGTAATTTCAATACCGTTTTTAATTATGTGATTCAGCAATGTTCCTGGTTTTGCTTTTCTAACCTGTGATGGTGCAAAGCCGAGGATATCAAGTGGGTATTGTATATTCCATGCAGCCCTTCCCAGATATCCTGCTCTGTCCCAGAGACTCTTCTTTTCAAAAAGAGGTGATACAACAACCAGATCTATATCGCTTTCAATGCTTGCATTAAGGCCGGTCTGGGAGCCGAACAAATACACCTTCTGAACAGGTACGCCTATTTCCTGTAAATTTTCTATATACAGTTTGATTATACGGCGTATTTTAACTGAAGTTTTAGCCATTTTATCATCCTTTTTGTATCGGCCAGAATAAGTTTGGCTGTATCTTTATCAAACTCTTTTGTTAGTGTTTTTAAATCTTCAGGATAACGCGTGACTATACTGACATTATCTATTCTTTGAAAAAAATCCTTCAGATTAGCAGGGGGTGTTATTTCGGCTCTTTGTGCAAGATTAATCAGGTTATGAATTTTAGGAGGTATGTTGTCGGGATATTTAATTGCCAATATAGCTTTAAGCATTTTTTCCATAGCAAGGTGGCACATGAATACAACATAGATATATCTGCCTGTCTCATACATGGCTTCGCAGTTTCGATATCATAGTTGGATGTGGCGATCCAATTTTTTGCAACATTATCCATAGATTTTTTACAACGCTATAATTTTATTAATAAACACGGCTAAATAATAGAGAGATTAGTTTTATAAGTCAATGGGAAAAACAGCGTGATACTCTATAAATTCCTATAATATAAAATTATCAAGGAAACCGACGGAAAAAAGCAATTGGAGCTTTTCAGTTTACGGTTGACGGTAAAAGAGGTTTGTAAAGAAATCACTTACAGAGTTCACAGAGAGCACGAAGATCTACCAGGATTTTGGAAAATAAGAAATAGCCTTAAAGAAAATATCGGACAGGATTTACAGGATAAACAGGATATTTTTCAGACCGCTCCGGAAGAGCGGCCCGAAGCATGTATCCGCTTTGCGGAATCTGGTGGTAAGTGCTATAGGTGATTTTGCGGTTCAGGCGTTTTTGCCTGTTGTCTCCATAGCTTCAGGCAATGGTTTATTGCTGCCCGGCTTCCGGCCGGAAGGTAAAAATCCTGTCCATCCTGTTAATCCTGTCTGAAAAATCTTTATGAACCAATATGTTATGTAGAACACTTGCAGCAACTGTTTATCCGCACAACAGCTTATTTTGTATAATCAGATGGTTGTCTTTTGGACGAAATGCTTGCTATTAAAGATCTAAGCGCCTTGTTAACCGATTCCGAATCTGAAAAATACTTTCTAACATCCGGCTCTAACATAACTGCACCGTCTTCGAGTTTAAAATATTGGACTGCGGTAGTGCCGTCCTCTTTTTGAATAACTACTTTGTGACCGGCACGATATGCTTTATAGTATTTTCCGCGTACAGCGCCCTTCATGCTTGAAAAATCATATTCTGATTTCATTTCTTCCTTATCCGGTTTTGTTTTAGAGACTGCTTTCTTCATAGAATTTCCTTTCCCGTGTTGTAGCTTTTCTGCAACTGATAATACGTATTTTATTCTGTTTTGGAGTATGTATCAAAACCAAAACGAGTCCATTTGCAGAAAGGCCAATACTAATAAAACGCTCCTCTGTCGAAGAATGCACATCATCAGGGAAAGTGAAGAGTAAGGGATCATTGAAAACAGTTTTACCCTCTTCAAAACTAATTTTGTGCTTTTTAAGATTGATTTTCGCCTTAACTTCGTCCCATTCAAATATGAGTTTCATTGACTCCTCGGAATACAGTCAACGTTATTAACAAAAAGTTTAAATTTATGGTATCAGGATTTCAGGTTAAAGGCAAATTTCTTTAACCTGCATTACTTTAACCTGTACAGGGAAAGAATAATGCATAAGTTGAAAACAGTTGACGGTTAAAAGCCGTTGTCGGTTTGCGGTTCACAGTTAATGGGGAAAAGAGGTTTACGAGGAAATCACTCACAGAGTACTCAGAGATCACAAAGATATTCCGAAATCCGGAAGATAAAAATAGCCGTAAAAAAAATATCGGACAGGATTTACAGGATTAACAGGAAGTATTTCAGACCGCTCCGGAAAGAGCGGCCCGAAGCATGCATCCGCTTCGCGGAGTCTGGTGGTAAGTGCATAGGTGATTTTGCGGGTCAGGCATTTTTGCTTCTTTTTTCTATAGCTTCAGGCAATGGCTTATTGCCTGTCCGGCTTCCGGCCGGCAGGTAAAAATCCTGTCCATCCTGTTAATCCTGTCTGAAAACAGTATATAAAGCTAAACAGTTTGTATGAAAAAGCTAAATGTGGTTACCCTGGGGAAAATATCCAGGTATTAAAAGGGTTCGCAGATAGCTGCAAAAAAGAAAAAGCTCATAAGTTTTTAAGTCCATGAAGGCATCAGTTTCAGGGAGATAAAAAAGGCAGAGCCGGTTTAGGCCCTGCCTTTTTGTTGTTGAATTATTTTTTTAATTTTCTTTTACTGTCAACCGGCAACCGTTTTTATACTATTTCTTGAATTTTTTACCTGAGACAATTAACCCTACGATGCCGACACCAAGAAGTATAATGCTTGCAGGTTCAGGAACAGGAGTAGGAAGCCCAAAATCGGCTAATGCAGATGATGTGGAAATAATCAAAGATACAGCTAAAAATAAAATTACTTTTAAGGTTTTCATAGATTATATTCTCCATTATGTGTTGAAATTATAATTCGTAACGCTAACCTTACCATCATAATTAATATAAGCAATAAATATACCAAATATGGAGTGTTGGGGGTTAAAAATTTGATACTATAACTAACCAATTAAACATATTGATTATAAATAAATACAGTTATCTTGATATTTATATCGCTATGCAGAGAAAAGATCAATATGTTTTTTTATAAATTAAAATTGTAAAGAAAACCGACGGTGAAAAACAGTTGCTGGTTTGCATTTCATGAAGAAAAACGGTTTATAGCGTAGGGGCGTATTGCAATACGCCCGTGTTTCTTTATCAAAATCAAAAGCGCTTAAAAAGATACCGGAACCCAACCGAAAGCGCATAATATATAAAATTGATAGAGCCACTTTCAAAACGTTTCAGTTTGGTTAAGCTCAAGGCGGGAGCAAATTTCAACCACAGGAATACATTGAGTATTTCGAGGATTGAAATTTGAGCCCAACGCAGAGATCGGCCAAAATGGGGCGTTTTGAAACTGGCTCGATAGTTAAAAGACTATTTGCAGGTGGCAATGGTTATAATACAAACCCTGAGATCTCAGTGTACTCTGTGAGAGATAAATATTAATTAAAATAAAAAAAGGCAGAGCCGGTTTAGACTCTGCCTTTTTGTTGTTGAATTATTTTTTTAATTTTCCTTTACCGTTACCGTCAACCGTGAACTGTCAACCGGCAACCGTTTTCAAACGTCAATGGAGAACCGCTTTAAATCTATTTCTTGAATTTATTCCCGGAGATAATTAACCCTACCAGCCCGACACCAAGCAGTATAATACTTGCAGGTTCAGGAACAGTAATACTAGGCATGGCTAATGCAGTTGATGTGGAAATAATCAAAAATACTGCCAAAATTAAAATTATTTTTAAGGTTTTCATAGATTATATTCTCCGTTGTTTGTTGAAATTCTAAATCATACTGAGCCAGTTTCAAAACACCCCATTTTGGCCGACCTCTGCGTTGGGCTCAAATTTCGCATGAAGTGACACGTAGTGAAGCATAAGCGCTAACCTCGAAATACTTAATGTATTCCTGGTTGAAATTTCTCCTGCCTTGCCTGAGAAATAAAAAAAGCAGAGCCGGTTTAGACCCTGCCTTTTTGTTATTAAATTATTTTCTTAGCTTTCTTTTATCGTCAACTGTCAACCGCTTTTCAACCGTGAACCGTGAACCGTGAACCGCTTTTCTACTCTTTCTTAAACTTTCTGCCTGCACCTGCAAGTCCTACCAGACCGAAGCCGAGAAGGAGAAGTGTGGCTGGTTCGGGAACTGTAGTACCACTTCCCATAAGATTATCGTTACCGCACTCCATAGTAAAATGTGATGTAAAAGTTGTTCCCCCACCAAGGAAAGATAAATCAATTCCGTCTAATATATAGTGTGTACCACCGGTAAGCGTTGAATAATCGTAGACCATAGTGTAATTAGTATTCTTGCCAAGAGTGAAATCACCCCCAGCCCCAGTTACTAATTCACCCACAACTGGAGTATAAGTCCATGGATTGGATGTCGTTACATACGTAACATCGTTTAAAGTTCCAGCAACAATTGTATAAACATAATATTTCAAATAGTCCGAAGAGTTATTATCCAAGTTTAACTTAATAGCATATTCATATCCATTATCTAATCCATTTATATCAATAAAGATATCGCCTGACTTATAAGTACGACCACCTGCGTAAACTCCATCATCAAAATTAAAGCCACCTACCATACTTAAGGTATTACCATTTAAAAAAAATCCTTCTAAATCCCAAGCCTGAGTTCCAATACAATAATACTCTACTTCCTGATCTTCACCTGGGTTATCTCCACGATTATACCAGCTACTTGCACTACCATATACGTTGCTATCAAAAATAGTAATGTTTTCGGCAAATGCACTTGAAATAGATACAATCAAAAATACTGCTAAAATTAAAATTATTTTCAGATTTTTCATTTATTCCTCCCCATCGTTGAAATTATATTGATTTCGTTTTTGTAATACATTGTAAGCAAAGAATGTGCCTGATTCATAATTTTGAAATTAATATACTTTTATAATTTGTTATATCTTACTAAATATACTATATATTATAAATTTATAAATATATCGGTACCTGTATCGCTATGTAGGGCAAATATAATTAAATATTTTTCGGGATATAAAATTGTAAAGAAAAGCGACGGTAATAAAACGGTTTACGGTTCACGGTTTACGGTTAAAAAAGGTTCATGGTTCACGGTTAAAAAGCGGTTCACGGTTTACAGTTGACGGTTAAAATGAGTTCATATCTTTTTAAGTTTATTGAAATAAATGAATATTGAATATGGGTCTTAAGGGGTCACGGTTTTAGGTTAAACTAAAAAAGCTTATAAGTTGAAAATGGAAAAAGTTCAATATTCAGGTATTATAAGTAATAGGCACCATAAAAACCATGAACTGTATATATAATAATATGTTAGATAGTATTTTAGCTGTTTTTGTAAAGAAACCCGACGCTTTTTGGGCTTAAAAAGGAATTTGATGGTATTAAGTATAGCATTATTCATTATAAATTAAATAGTTATAGCATGAATTACGTGGCTTTGAAATTGTAAAGAAATCCGACATAAAAGCGGTTGACGGGGAAAAGCGGTTTACGGTTCACGGTTGACGGTTGACGGGGAAAAGCGGAGAAAAGCCAGGGTAAACGCATTTGGATTAATATATTCAGTCCAATTTAATAAAGTTAAATCCTTGTAATTTTTTCCTAAATAAAGAGCGCCCACTGCTCATGAATTCTCTTTTTATGGTGAAACCCTCCATCACTCAAAAAATTCTCTTTTAATAAAGAGCCACTTTCAAAACGTTTCAGTTTGGTCAAGCTCAAGGCGGGAGAAAATTTCAACCACAGGAATACATTAAGTATTTCGAGGATTGAAATTTGAACCCAACGCAGAGATCGGCCAAAATGGGGCGTTTTGAAACTGGCTCTAAAGAAAGCCCCTTACTCAAAATTTCCCCTTAAAAGGGGGCCAGGGGGTTGTTTTGTCCTAAAGCTGTTATATAAAGCGTTTATTTGCGGGTTATAGTTGCACACACAACCCCCTTAATCCCCCTTTTCTAAGGGGGAATCTATTGGTATTCCTGATATATATACCAATATCGATTACCCTTGGTTTACTTTTGTAGTGTTAGATAAATCCTAAATGCGGTTACACTGGAGGAAAAGCGGTTGACAGTTTTCGGTTTTCGGTTTACGGTCAAAACAGCTCATAAGTTCCTGGGTTTATAACTTGAAAGTGGCTCAATAAATTGATATTTTATTTTTTTGTGATTTCTTCTCAGGTACTATACACTTGCTGACAATTTTTGTTTTGATTTTAACAAAAATTGTCAAATATTCTTATAACTAATAAATCTCATCCTTAAATATTGTATTATTTCTATAGTAATATTAGCTTATTATAATTTCCAGGAAAAAAACAACAGCAATGGTATGTTCTTTGCTTTACACATATTCAAGATATTTATCATTTAAATAAACCATTCGGTTCAATTATTTTAACAAAAACATAAAGGGGGTATGCAGATCAAAATATTAAAATGGTTTTATACTCTAAAAAATTAACAACGTCAGTTTAATTAAAAACATAATAAAAAGGAGACAGAAAAATGATTCAAAAATTAAGAGGCAAAAAAGGTTTTACACTTATCGAACTTATGATCGTTATCGCAATTATCGGTATTCTGGCAGCAATAGCCATCCCTAACTTTATCTCATACAGGGACAAAGCATACTGCTCCGGAGCCGAGTCTGATGTTCAGACCGTCATGGGCGCAATTGCCGATTACTTCTCTAACCCGGACAATCAGACTGTTAGTAACTCCTCTGTTGGGATAGTTACTCTTACATTGAGCAATAGTAACACTTTTGATATTTCAACAGTTGGAACCAACTCTTATAAAGTTACGGTAACAGACACATCTGGCAGATGCCCGAGATTTGATACTACTTCTAAGACCTTATAAATTTGTTTTTCAAAAATTCCCCGGAGGGAGAAGATCAGAGGTCTTCTCCCTTTTTTTTGGCTAACAAAAAAGGGAGAAGACTATTACGTGGAACATTAAACCGAAATTAAAGCAAATCCCCTTTGCTGAAGTAGCCCCAGCCCGATTTTCAGGACAGATGAACAAAGATGCGAAGAAATAAATATTGGCACAGTTGGATTGTATGCCTGGGCTTACTGGTCATTAACACGATTGTGTATTCGAACACTCTTCATTCTCCTTTTGTTTTTGATGATAAAGATAATATCGTCAATAATTCCTTTATTCGCTTAAATGAACTATCTTTTCAAAACCTATCAGATGCAGCGTTCAAGAGCAACCTTCCCACGCGTCCTGTAGCCAATATCAGTTTTGCCCTTAATTATTATTTGGGAGGTTATCAGGTATGGGGATATCACTTAGTTAATATTTCCATTCATTTGATGACAGCAATTGTTCTGTTCTATCTATTCAGAATTACCATAATCCTTTCTGCAAGAGAAGATCCTATAGAATGCATGAAGTCAAATACAGATTCTGTCCTGACAAAACAACAAGTGAGCAATCACATTTATAATCCCGGACAAACCGGTTCCGTTTCAATAAACTGGGTTCCGTTTATGGCTTCGCTTTTATGGATGGTTCACCCGGTTCACACTCAGGCTGTGACATATATTGTTCAGCGCATGACCAGCTTGGCTGCCATGTTTTTCATACTGTCTGTTTTCTTTTATGCAAAAGGGCGTATAGCTCAAATCAATAAAAAAGACTGCCGGCTCTTTTTTGCAGGCTGCCTGATTTCAGGACTTTTGGCCATGGGGTCAAAGGAGATTGCAGCCATGCTGCCGGTTTTTATTTTGCTTTATGAGTGGTATTTTTTCCAAAACCTTAGCTTTGCATGGCTAAGGCGCAATATAGTGATATTTATAATAGTTATTCTGTTTATTGGATTGCTGAGTTTTATTTACTTAGGTGAAAATCCGATTCATCGTATATTATCTTTTTACGCCAAACGTGATTTTACCATGACACAGCGAATATATACTCAGTTCAGGGTTGTGATTTTTTATGTTGGCCTGCTGATCTATCCCCATCCTTCCAGGCTCAGCCTGGAACATGATTTCCCAATTTCGTCATCGCTGCTTGATCCCATATCCACCCTATTGTCCATGGGATTGATTATGAGTGTATTATTATTATCTATTAAATATGCCAAAAAAGAAAAAATTCTCTCTTTTGGCATATTTTGGTTTATAGGAAACTTGTTGATTGAGTCTTCTGTTATTGGCCTTGAGATTATATTTGAACACCGCCTGTACCTCTCATCTATGTTTATAAGCTTGGCAGTGGTATATTTGATATTCAGAGCAATGAAATCAGGACGCCTGGCATATATTTTTTTAGTGAGTGTAGTGCTGATTTTTTCGGTCTGGTCACATCAAAGAAATAATGTCTGGAAAGATGCAATTACGTTTTGGCAGGACAGCACCAGCAAATCACCCAACAAGTCGCGACCGCACAATAATTTAGGTATTGCACTTGCTGAGAAGGGCCAGCCTTTTGAAGCAATTACACAATATCAAATGGCATTGGCCATAAACCCAAATTATGTTTCAGCTCGTATGAATTTGGGTTATGAATTGTTTAGTCTTGGTAAAGCTAATGAGGCAATCGCCCATTACAAGAAAGTTCTTTCTATTAAACCTGATCATTTTTATGCGCATTTCTATTTAGGCCGAGCCCTGATTTTATTAGGAAAGTATGAAGAGGCAGCAGAGCATTATAGCAAAGCATTGGCGTCAAATCCTAAATCGGCCGATGTATATAACAATATGGGCAACTTATTTTTAATAAGAGGAGACTTTAAAAAAGCCGCCGAATATTATCAAAAAGCCATTCAACTGGATTCTCAGCATACAAAGGCATTCAATGGACTTGGCTCTGTGCTTACAAAAATTGGCAAATTTGATGAAGCGGCCATTCTTTTCAAAGAAGCTTTGCGCATAAATCCTGATGACGAGGCTGCAAAAACTAATCTTGACTTGCTTTTGAACCGAAAAACAAACCAATCCCAATAAAATTAAATTTTATATATATTAAGTCAGGATTATAGATTAATGTAATCTTCAACTGTAGATTTTAATTTAGTGTAGGTTATTAAAATGTATCTCACAAAAAACAGACATCCTCAAAACTCTGATTTTTCAAAAACACCCGAAATAAAATCTTTACCATTTTACATTTACTTCTGGATTATAGCTTTTTTATTACTTGCAGGTATTTTCGATTCCGTTTATCTTGCGTGGCATCATTATCTTGTTTATACGGATATAGGATATGAAAGTTTTTGTGCAATATCTAAAGCAATTAATTGTGATACTGTTTCACAGAGTCCTTATTCAGTATTACTAGGCATGCCTGTTGCCGTATGGGGAATCTTCAGTTATTGCTTTTGCATATTACTTTTGCCCTTTGCACATCATTTTGATGCAGAAAAAAAGCGTATCTGGCATCTGTTTTTTGCTGTATCTATTTTGTATAGTATTATTAGTATTATCCTTGCTGTGATTTCGACAGTCTATATTCATAGCTATTGCATAATGTGTATAATAAGCTATGGAATAAATTTTTTACTAGTTTATTATTCGTGGCTTATAATCAGAAGGTTCGGGAAAAAAGAAAGAATTGTTAACGGGATTAAGCGGGATTTTCTGTTAATTGCAAAAAAGAAAAAAATATTTTTATCTTTATTTGTTCCTTTTACAGCACTTGTTGTTTCAGTTTATATGTTTTTCCCAACTTACTGGAATCTTATTCCCCCTCCTCTTTCTGCAAATGTTTCAAAAGGAATAACAAAAGACGGTCACCCATGGATCGGAGCCTCACAAAACCCGGAACTTATAATAACAGAGTACACTGATTATCTGTGTTTCCAATGCAATAAAATGCATTTTTTCCTTCGTCGTATCGTAGAAAAAAATTCGGATAAAATAAGACTCATCCATAAAAACTATCCGATGGACAACAACTACAATCCACTGGTAAAAGAACCTTTTCATATAGGGTCAGGTGACATGGCTATTCTTTCAATATATGCAGCATCAAAAGGAAATTTCTGGGAAATGAATGATGCGTTGTTCAATGTCAATAAGAAAGAAAAGCAAATTGATCTTTATAAACTTGCCGAAACAACCGGTCTGGATTCAAAAGAGCTTGCAGCAGCAAAATATGATAATCAAATAAGGCGTACTCTCTGGCTTGATATCAAAGATGGTTTAAAGCTTGGAATTACAGGAACTCCGGCATATGTCATTAACGGCAAACTATATCTTGGCGAGATTCCGGCGGATATTTTAGTAAAATATATAAAGTAAACCAAATAAGGTACTTAAATGATGGACTGTTATGCATTATAGCGAATTACATAATAAAGAAATTGCACCTTCATTCTTAACTGCAAATATCATACTTGCAGTATTTGCGGCTGCTATTATTATCGCTATATTAATACTTTCATCGGTTCCACCCGTGAGCAGAGATGCTCTGACTCATCATCTCGCTGTTCCAAAACTTTATTTAAATCATGGCAGTATATATGAAATTCCATCACTGAAATTTTCATATTATCCAATGAATCTTGATCTCTTATATCTTATCCCTCTTTATTTTGGAAATGATATCGCTCCAAAATATATCCATTTTATCTTCGGATTGCTTACGGCATTACTTATTTACAGATATTTAAAAAAACGCATTAATAAGACCTATGCGCTTTTTGGAGCTATCTTCTTTTTATCTATTCCTGTAATTGTAAAGCTTTCAATAACTGCTTATGTTGATTTAGGACTTATCTTTTTTTCAACAGCATCAATAATATTTCTATTTAAGTGGATTGAATCTGATTTCAGGATTAAACATCTCATTGTTTCAGCGCTTTTTTGCGGACTTGCTCTTGGTACAAAATATAATGCCATTATTGTTTTTTTCCTCTTATCCGTATTTGTTGTCTTTGCATATATAAGAACTTACGATCACGGTGAAAACAAACCGGAATCAGCCAAATCCTTTAAAGTAATGTATTTTGGCATTATATTTATTATTGTTTCTCTTCTGGTTTTTTCACCCTGGATGGCAAGAAATTACATCTGGACAAAAAATCCTGTATATCCGCTTTATAATAATTTTTTTAAAAAGCTTGATACAAAACCAATTATACAAAAACCATATAATAATAATTTACTTAATAAAGAAAAAAATAAAATCAAAAGCAAGAAATGGAGCCATTTTGCAACAAGGAAAGTAATATATCATGAATCATTAACAAAAATACTTCTTATTCCTTTAAGAATATTTTTTGAAGGAGAAGACGGAGAGCCAATACATTTTGATGGAAAATTATCTCCGTTTTTATTGATATTACCTTTTTTTGCATTCATAGCTTTTAAGAAAGACGATAAATCAATAAAAATTGAAAAAACAATGCTTCTTTCTTTTTCAATTTTATATATTCTGTTTGCTTTTTTTAAAATCGACATGAGAATAAGATATATTGCTCCTGTTATTCCGCCTCTTATTATACTATCAGCCATGGGACTTCATAATATATTTTTATCTTTAAGCACCCGTTTCTCTTTTTTCTCAAGAAGAATATACCAATATTGCCTTATTGTCTTTATAGGTGTAATTGTTTTCAGCAATGTACTATATATCATCAAACAGTTTGATTATGTAAAACCATTTGGATATTTAAGCGGAAAAGTAAGCCGGGATGAATATATTGAACGTTACTGTTCGGAATATCCGGCATTTAAATACGCAAACAATAATCTTCCAAATAACGCAAAAATTCTATGCCTGTTTTTAGGTAATCGCCGCTATTACAGCAACAAGAATGTAATATTTGGTGAGAATCTTTTAAAAAGTTCTGTCAAATCTTCGGATGGGATAATATATGATATGAAGAAAAAAAGAATAACCCATCTTCTTATAGGGTACAATCTTTTTAACTGGTGGTTAAATAACAATTTTAGTGATAGAGAAAAGGTATTGATAGAAAAGTTTTTTAATGAAAACACAGCGCTTGTATTTTCTAAAAGCGGGTATGGGCTGTTTGAGTTAACACCTTAATCGTACAATAGATCTCTCTGTTTATCTGCCCTATTGTCCAAATTTACAAATTACCACCTTGTACGTTTATTTCCTTTAAGTTGGTTTGCTGTAATAAGTATGGTAAAGTATTTGATATTTTCATAAATTTAAGGCATTATATTCAAATTCAAGCTACTTACTAAACTTTTACAGGATATAAAATAATGCACCCAAACAAAGTTTCAGTCATAGTACCGGTTTTTAATGAAGCGGAAATAATAGTAGGTCTTATCAATAAGATACAAGATCTTTATCCTGATTATGAAGTTATCGTTATTAATGATGGTTCAACTGATAATAGCGCACAACTTGCCGAAAAAGCCGGTGCTATTGTTTACAGCCATCCTTATAATATTGGCAATGGTGCAGCCATCAAAAGCGGAATGAGGGTAGCATCAGGAGATATATTAGTATTTATGGATGGTGACGGACAGCATGACCCGGCGGATATAGCAGTCTTAGTAAAATATATGCCGGATTATGACATGGTGGTTGGTGCAAGAAACATAAAAAATCATGCATCTTTTGGAAGAGCTATAGGAAACAGTTTTTATAACTGGCTGGCCTCTTATGTAGCAAAATTTTATATTAAAGATCTCACATCAGGGTTCCGGGCTATAAAATCAAAGATAGCAAGAAACTTTTTAAATCTTATTCCAAATACCTACTCGTATCCGACAACTCTTACCTTAAGCGTTTTAAGAAGCGGCTGGGCGGTTAAATATGTTCCTATAGAAATAAAGGAAAGAAAAACAGGTAAAAGCAGTATTAAGTTTTATAAAGACGGGGTCAGGTTTTTTATGATCATAGCAAAAATTTGCACTCTTTATTCTCCGTTAAGAATTTTTCTTCCTGTAAGTTTTGTTATTTTTCTGCTTGGATTGTCAAATTCCATATATACTTTATCGGTTCATAATAGGTTTACGAATATGAGCGCTCTTCTTTTAATGAGTTCAATCATTATCTTCATGATGGGACTTGTATCCGAACAAATATGCCAAATGAGACATGAGGGACAAGAAGAAACCCACCTGCCGATTTCAAATCAATAACACCAATACAGCTCATCAATTAAAAAAACAGCCTGCATTTCATATAATAACTTCATTGTTCGTATAATAATATATATCAATTTATTAGCCGTTATTACATAATAATTTCTGTATTGACCTTTTATGCTATATTAGTGTATTTAACTTCGATAAAATAAATACCCTGTCAGGTTGAAAAATATGCTGGGCAAATCGATTAGCAAAATCTGGAACTATTGATGAAACAATATGTAATTGATGAACTAAGACACAGTGACTATGAAAAGATAAAGACATATCTTGATGAAAACCTTGAGGCTTCTGATATTTTGGGAATTTACTGGCTGCCTATTGATGAGAAATTTTTAGCCAAAGAACAGGCAGCGCATATTAATTGTCAACCGTTTTTTTTTATTATCAGCCTTGAAGATAAACTGATATCAATTGAGCTTCTGGTGCGTACAAGAATCAGAATTTCATGTAGTTGTATCGATTATGCCACTGAGAAGCAGAGAAACTGGCTTATCGGGTATATAGATGATATGTTAAATAAGCTTGAAATCTCAGTTTAATATAAATTTAACTATGATGGACTCAAAAAAAGACTACCCACAGGAAATATTAAAATGCTAAAAATTATTCCTCTTGGAGGGTTGGGGGAAATCGGCCTAAACATGATGGCCTTTGAATATGGTGATTCAATATTTGTAGTCGATGCCGGCCTCATGTTCCCTGAAGATTACATGCTTGGAGTCGATTTTGTAATTCCTGATATATCCTATCTTAGACAAAATAAATCCAGGATACTTGGAGTAGTTTTGACTCACGCTCATGAAGACCATATCGGGGCACTTCCTTATTTGCTCAAAGATATAAATGTGCCTGTTTTTGGAACCTCGTTTACTTTAGGCCTTGTCCGGCACAGGCTTGAGGAGCATTCTCTGCTTTCTTCCGCATTGTTGTACGAAATCTCATCCCAAGAAAAACTAAAACTTGGACCATTTGAAATTGAATTTATTAAAGTAGGCCACAGTGTAGTTGATGGTGTTGGGCTTGCAATCAGAACTCCTTTGGGCCTTATTGTTCATACTGGCGATTTTAAAATCAGTTATACAATGGAAGGAATGATAACAGATGTGCATAGTTTTGCACGCTGCGGAAATGAAGGAGTTTTATGTCTGCTTTCAGATTCAACAAATATTGAAAAAGAAGGCTATACTATTTCCGCAAAAGAGATAGGCGAAACAATTGCCAGGATAACAGCAGGATGCACGGGTAGAATAATAATCGCTCTTTTTGCCTCCAATATCGCAAGAATCCAGCAGATTGTTCATATTGCAGAAGCAAGGGATAAAAAGATTATTTTTAATGGCAGAAGTATAGAAATCAGCGTCAGCATAGCAAAAAAGCTCGGCTTTCTTAAAGTTAAAGATGGGATTGAAATCGATATAAACCAGATAAACGATTTTCCGGACGATGAAATAATTATGATTACTACAGGCAGCCAGGGTGAGCCCCTGTCTGCCCTTGCACGTATGGCTACCGGTGCGCACAAGCAGATAAGTGTAAAAAAGAACGATACCATGATTCTTTCTTCCAAGTTTATCCCCGGCAATGAAAGAGCAATTACTAATATCATAAACAAGCTTTATAAACGCGGAGCGGATGTAATATATGAAAAAATATCGAATATCCATGTATCCGGTCATGCTTTCAAAGAAGAACTGAAATTAATGATAACACTTACAAAACCAAAATATTTTATTCCGATACATGGCGAATACAGGCACATGTCTCTTCATGCCCGCCTTGCAGCAGAAGTAGGAATAAAGAGGGAAAATATTTTGCTTGCAGAAAATGGTCAGGTAATTGAGTTTGATGAAAAAGGCGGAAAGATTAAAGAATCTATTACAACCGGTCGAATTCTTATCGATGGAAAAGGCATTGGTGATGTCGGAAGAAGTGTTCTCAAAGAAAGAAGATTGCTTTCTGAAGAAGGGCTTGTAGTTGTTAATATGGCCTTTGACGAAGAAACAGGCATTATTATATACGGGCCTGAAATAGTTTCAAAAGGGTTTGTTTTTGAAACTGAAACAGGACACCTGCTTGAAGACGCTAAATGCGTTATTCTTGAAATAGTTGATGACATAACGCCCGGCGTAGATGACAGGATCAGTAAAATAAAATCCGGCGTTCAGAGCGCATTAAGAAAATATTTTAATTTTGCAATTAAACGCAGGCCTGTTATACTTCTCTTTATTATAGAACTATAAAAATAGGACAACAAATATGAGGAAGGAACTAATAGGAATCTTTCTGTTTTTTCTTGTCATTTTTACTTTAATAAGTCTTTTGTCATACAGCCCTTATGATCCGTCTGTTAATAATTTAAAAACCGTCGGTGAAGTACATAATCTATTTGGTGTTATAGGTTCCTATATCGCTGATGCTTTTATTACTCTTTTTGGAATAGCTTCATTTTTTATTCCCGTAACTATTCTTCTTGTCAGCATAAGATTTTTCAGCGCTTATACAAAGCAGATAATTATCTACATAATTGCAGGCGGACTCATTCTTACAATAGCATCAGCCAGTCTGCTATCATTTCATGAAAACAGTTTTTTAATATTAGGGAGTGAATTCCCATCAGGCGGGATAATAGGAATTTTTTTAAAATCCTTTCTTGTAAAATACTCCAATATCACCGGATCAGTTATTATCCTTGTTCTTTCTCTGGCGATAGGCTTTATTTTTGCCACCGGCCTTTCAATAATAAGTACTTTGAAACGATCATGGAATATATGTTTAATTGCTGCAGAACGCTTAAAAACACAGGCAGTATTACGCAAAGAACGAAAGGAAAAAACTAAAAAACGTTTAAGAATAAAAGCCGAACAAAGCGGTGAAAACGAGCATGAAATAGAGATAAAGTCTATAAAGAGAAAACCCGTTAAACAAATTCCTGTTCCAAAACAAGATGTGTTTGATTTCATGCGTGATGCCAATGAATTTGCACTGCCTTCCGTAAGTTTTCTGGACAATCCTTTGGCAAGATCGGCTGGTATTAATGCTGAAAACCTTAAAATGCAGTCAAAGCTTTTGGAAAAGAAACTGGAAGATTTTGGTGTAAACGGTAAAGTTGTAGCGGTTACTCCGGGTCCTGTAATTACAACTTTTGAATATGAACCGGCTCCGGGTGTAAAGATAAATAAAATCGTAAATCTTACAGACGATCTATCTCTTGCGCTTCGGGCTACAAGCATAAGAATAGAAGCACCGATTCCAGGAAAGGCAGTAGTCGGTATTGAAATACCAAATGCTGACAGAGAAATAGTTAAATTCAAGGAAGTAGTAGTTTCAAGCGCTTTTGATAAATCCAAATCAAAACTTACAATTTGCTTGGGAAAAGATAAAATAGGAAACCCCGTTGTAGCAGAGCTTGACAAAATGCCCCATCTGCTGATTGCAGGTGCAACAGGTTCGGGGAAAAGTGTTGCTTTAAACACCATGATATGCAGTCTTTTGTATAAATCTACTCCCGATGAGATTAAACTTCTTATGGTCGATCCTAAAAGAATTGAGCTTTCCATGTATGATGGTATTCCTCATCTTATTACTCCGGTTGTTACAGATATCAAAAAAGCTACAAATGCCCTATTCTGGGCTGTTAATGAAATGGAAAGAAGATATATTATTCTTTCGGAAAGTCATGCAAGAAATATAAATCAGTATCAGCATAAAGTTGCCAAAGGAGAAAAAAATGAAAAAGGGGAAGATCTTGAAAAACTCCCTCTCATCGTTATTATTATTGACGAACTTGCTGATATGATGATGGTAGCTTCGCGTGATGTGGAAGTTTCTTTAACCCGCATCGCCCAAATGGCAAGAGCTGCGGGAATTCACCTGATTCTTGCCACTCAAAGACCTTCTGTAAACGTATTAACCGGCATAATAAAGGCAAATTTTCCTACCCGTCTTTCCTTTCAGGTCTCTTCTAAAACGGATTCGAGAACCATATTAGATGCCAATGGTGCTGAAAATCTTTTAGGTAACGGCGATATGCTTTTTATGCCACCCGGAACTTCAAGGATTCAGAGAATACACGGAGCATATATATCCGAGGCTGAAATAACAAAAATAACAGAATTTTTAAAGAAACAAAAAAAGCCGGAGTATGACGAAAAAATTACGGAAGCACGAACAGCTGACGAATCCGGTGATGAGGAAACCGAATACGACGAAAGATATGACGACGCAGTGGCACTTGTTACAAAAACCGGCCATGCGTCGATATCAATGGTACAAAGGCATTTGCGCATAGGTTATAACAGGGCGGCCCGTATAATCGAAGTCATGGAAAAAGAAGGCGTCGTAGGACCTTCAGACGGCGTTAAACCCAGAGAAGTACTTGCAAATCGGCTGTGATCTTTGTTATCAACAAATAATGGAAAATTATGACTGGATCTATCTGTTTAAGGATCTTTATACTTATTATTATAATGACGATTAGCGGTTGCAGCAGTATCGCATTTCTTGTCGCGAAATATCATACCCATACTATGCTGTTTAAATATGAAGGTCAGGCTCAATCGGTTTGTCTTGCCGGTGATTTTAATAAATGGTCACAAAATACTCACTGCCTTGATAAGCAAAACGGGGTATGGTCAATCCAATTGATTCTCCCACACGGAACCCATCGCTATGCATTTATCATTAACAGCCGGCAATGGGTGCTTGATCCAAATGCTCTTTTTACAGAAACTGACGGTTTCGACAGACAAAATTCAGTGATTATAGTTAATTAAGAATTATCGCTCATTATCAAAAAACCTGAATGTGACCAATATTCATTAAACAACGTATATATTGTGGAGTGTAAAATAATTTTAAACTGTGAAATGTTTTTCTCTGGCGTGAGTACTGAATTTGAAAGAAACCCTGCTGATAAAATCCATACTGGATGGAAATGCACAAGAATACGCTATTCTGGTAAACCGGTATAAGCGCCCGATTTTCAACCTTTTGTTTCGCATGACAGGCAGCAGGGAAGATGCTGCAGACCTGGCTCAGGAAACATTTTTAAAAGCATATAAAAATCTTGAAAAATTCAGACTAAGTGAAAGTTTTTTCCCCTGGCTGTACGCAATTGCGTTAAATTTAGCCCGGGACAGCTGGCGCAAACAAAAACACGCCACAAAACATGCGGAAGAAGTCGGCCGGTTGATGGAAAACTGTCCGGAAGAAAAGACTTATGCAGAAGATCGGATTATAGTCTCAATGGATACAAGGCGTTTGAAAAACTGTCTGAATCAATTGCCCCATAATTACAGGGAAGCATTGATATTGAGGTACCATGAAGGTTTGCCGATGGGAGATATCGGCAAGGCTCTCGGGGTTTCTACAAGTGGTGCAAAAATGCGTATAAGCAGAGGGTTAGAAAAGCTGCGTGATCTGTTTCAATCGTCTTTTTCTGCCATTAAGCAGGTATCCAAAGGAAAACAGGACAATTGAAAAATATGAAAGACATAGATTTAAATAAAAATTCTGACATAAATTATCTAACCGGCATGATTGCCGGCCTGCCGGATGAAGAACCGCCAGGTAACTTTACGCAAGCGGTTATGCAGCGAATTTCGCCTAAACAGGTTAGCTTATGGCAAAAAATTTTACGTCTTCTAATAGCTCCTTTCACAGTTATTTCCATTCGCCCACTTCATGCAGCCGGTACTATAATATTAATAGTAGGTCTTCTATTTGTGTATAAAACAATTTGGATATCTCACACAGATTATCCTCTTACTGCAAACTCAAAAACGGCCAACATCAAAACTGTTAACTTTATTTTAGATTACCCATCAGCCACAACAGTGGCAGTTATTGGGTCATTTAATCACTGGCAACCGGAACATTATCATATGCAAAAAAACCCGACAGATGGCACATGGCAACTTTCCGTTAAGATACAACCCGGTCGCCACACTTATGCTTTTGTTGTTGACGATAATAAAATCATTGCTGACCCCCGCGCATTGTGGGAGCAGGATGACGGTTTTGGAACCCGAAACTCCATCCTAACAATTAGTAACGGATATTCAGATGAAAACCAAACTTAGATATAGTTTATTACTGTTTATCCTGTTTTTGCTCATCGTACCCTGGTACGTATGTGCCGAAGATAATACTATGCTTGATAACGAGATTCGCCTGGCAAAGTCTGCGGGTGTAGATGATGAAAGCCTGGGCCGAATATTGTCTGCCGCCAACAGGCATAAATTACGTAATGAAAATAAAATACGCTGGATTAAACAGATACGCACAGCCACTCAGGAAGAACTTCCTGCATCGGTAATGGTTAACAAAATTGAAGAAGGAGTGGCTAAAAATGTTGATGCACAAAGAATTGATGCAGCCTTAGGCAAGACTTTACATCAATTGCGCTTTGTCAACAAACTGACCGAAGGTGAACCTCATAACCGCGAAACCTCTACACCCCCGGAAAGAAACCGGATAAATGCCAGGATTAGCGAATTGCTATCTGCCGGATTAACTGAAACTGAAATGAACAGTCTTTATACATCCTGGAAGTCAGCTTCTTCCAAACAAAAACTTGAAGCAATGACCTTTTATGCAGTTGCAAAACAGTCCGGTCTGAACCCCGAAGAGGCCGGCCATATCGCTTCTTCAGGTATTGAACATAATCATTTTCACAGCTTTCCTCTTGAGCTATCCATGATGATCAAAGCTGCCAAAGCAAATAAAATTGAAAATCCTAAAATTACTTCTGAAGCACTTAAAGTAATAAACGGCAAGCAAACGGTTCAGCAAGCTCACAGCAAAATGGGTATCCGCGAATTACACCCCAACCCAAGCCGTGTATATGATGATTTTCCGAATAATAATATGCAGCCTATGGGAATGCGAAACAATGACAGCCGTTTTGAAAGTTCCGGCAGTGGTAGTTCCGGTGGCGGTAGTTCCGGTGGCGGTAGTTTTGGTGGCGGTAGTTTTGGTGGCGGTAGTTTTGGTGGCGGACGCAGTGGTGGAGGCGGAGGAAGAGGCCGCTGAAAAACATCAAGTTAAAAACCCTTTCTCTAATTATATATCTAACCACCCAAAAGCTATAAAATTAATTGTTTGGACATGCACTGCTTTTTATTTATAATAAATTATGCAAAAAAATCTTTTATTCATCCACCAGGGAGCAATTGGAGATATCGTTTCTCTGTTTCCTGCAATAATAAAACTTAAAGAAAATTTTAAACAAATTGATGCAATCTGCAATAAAAGCATAGGAGAATTAGCCTGCTTACTTAAATTAACAGATAAAACCTATCCGGTTCAAGCCACATTCTTTTCTTCATTATTTTCAGATAATGTTAACCCGGTTGCATCAAAAATCCTTAGCTCATACGATGAAATTATTCTTTTTTCTTATTCCAATGAACTAGGAAAAACCATAAGCAGTATTATTCAAAAAAGAATATACCGTATACCTCCACGTCCTGATGCAAATCAGCAAATTCATATTTTAAACTACATCTTAAAACTTCTTGCGCAATACAACCTGATAGATAATGAGAATCTGCCTGAAAAAGAATATCATGATTATCTGAAAAAAGAGATTGGAAATACAAAAGCACAAGAAAACGGCTCTAAAATAATAATGCATCCGGGATCAGGAAGCACAAGAAAAAACTGGCCGGCTTCAAATTTTATAAAGGTTTGCAGAAATCTTGAATCAAAAAAAATATGTTCTGAAATTATAATTGGCCCGGCGGAATATGATCTTGGAAAATATTTCAAGAAACATCTTCCTTCAAACAGCATAATTCACACTCCTGCAAAACTGTTGGAACTTTTACCATTATTGAAACAAAGCAGCGGATTTATCGGAAATGATTCAGGGATAAGCCATCTTGCAGCATTTATGGGGATTCCTGCAATTGTGATATTCGGGCCTTCAGACCCAAAAAGGTGGAAGCCGTTTGGTCGCTTTGTTAAAGTTATCCAATCTCAAACTGACTGCGTGCCATGCTTTGAAACCGGAAAATCAGACTGCAAAGAAATTAAATGCCTAAGCGATATAACACCTGAAACTGTTATAGACACATTATATCTTGATCTGCTCAAGCACAACACTGTTTCTTAGTGTTGCTTTTGCCGTTTTTCCAAACTGTTCAGTTATATCAGATACGAATATTTTTGTTTTTCCGTTTTTGCCCAAACGGTTGTCAACATCAGGATGTTCTTTGAGATAAATTTCCAGTTTATTTGCAACTCCTATAGAAGAATCAATTATATTTACTCTCTTTCCGATTTTTCGGGAAATAATATGTTTTAAAAGCGGATAATGCGTACATCCAAGAATCAGAGTATCTATCTGTTTTACTTTAAGGGAATGAAGATATTTTTTTACTATCATTGCCGTTTCAGGCTTATTTATCCAGCCTTCTTCAACCAGTGGCACAAGAAGAGGACAAGCAACCGAATAAACTCTGGCCGCAGTATTTACAGCCTTAATTTTTTTCTCATATATACTGCTTTTGATTGTTGCTCTTGTTCCGATAACACCTATAGACATTTTTCCGGAAGATTCAATAGCAAGCTCCACAGCAGGAGTAATAACCTCAAAAACCGGAACGTCAAAATTATTCACTATAGTCTCGGTTGCAACACTTGAAGCTGTATTGCAAGCCACAACAATTACTTTAGCCCCATTGTTTAATAAAAACTTAGTATCTTCTATAGCATATTGAATTACAGTTTCGGAACTCTTGCTACCGTATGGTGTTCGGGCGGTATCGCCAAAATATATAATATCATAACTTGGAATTTTTTCCATTACTGCTTTAACTACTGTTAACCCGCCAATTCCTGAATCAAAAATTCCTATCATTTTTTATATTACCAACTACCTTTTATATTGATTTTTATTTTATGGGCTCATAAACTTAAAATAAGTTTAATAAATGAGCCACTTTCAAAACGTTTCAGTTTGGTCAAGCTCAAGGCGGGAGAAAATTTCAACCACAGGAATACATTTAGTATTTCGAGGATTGAAATTTGAGCCCAACGCAGAGATCGGCCAAAATGGGGCGTTTTGAAACTG
>JAHITX010000078.1 GCA_018817425.1 Pseudomonadota bacterium | reverse complement strand
AAATATCATACAGATACAACCTCAAGCGCTTTAAATAGCACTTAATATCCATCAATTTATTTTGGAGATTAATACGGATTGCAGTTTTATGTAATACCGTATTAATATAATCAATGCAATTCATGCGCTTTTAGTTTTACTGGATATTCCGCTCCATTCCGGCCACCTATTCCGGAACAAATCGGCCACCCATTCCGGAGCATTCCGGCCACTAGTTCCGGTATAAATCGGCCACCCTATAATAAAGAATAATTAATAGCGACGCTGGATAATTAAACTTTTTAATCCTATGTCTTTCTCAATTATAATTGAGGAGAACATAATGGCGAAAGAAAGATTATCTATGCGGAAAATAAGAGAAATATTACGACTTAAGTATGACAGTGGTCTCACAGACAGACAAATTGCCAAAAGCTGCTCTGTTTCACGAAGTACGGTTGCAAGCTATCTGAGCAGGGCTAAAACCGCCGGACTTGCATGGCCCATTCCTGCCGATCTCAGTGATACGGATATCTCGCATCTTATGTTTAAGAACAAGAATGACGGGCCTGTTAAGAAACGCAACATGCCTTCCATGGAGTATATCCACAATGAATTAAAGAAAAAAGGAGTAACTCTTCAGCTTCTCTGGTACGAGTATAAACAGGACAATCCGGATGGATATCAGTTCAGTTATTTTTGCGAGTTGTATCAGAATTGGGCGAACAAACTCGATATCGCTTTAAGGCAAAGACATAATGCAGGAGAGAAACTGTTTATTGATTATGCCGGAAACACAATTCCCGTGAATGATCCTGAAACCGGCAATATTAGCCAAGCACAGCTATTTATTGCGGTCCTGGGTGCAAGCAATTATACATTTGCCGAAGCCACCCCTTCTCAGGCCTTGCCATACTGGATAAAATCCCATATCCATGCGTTTGAGTTTTTTGAAGGTGTTGCACAAATACTTGTTCCGGACAATTTAAAATCAGGTGTAACTCATCCATCACGGTATGAACCGGATATCAATCCCACCTATAATGACATGGCGCTGCACTATGGTGCTGCTGTTATTCCTGCAAGAGTACGAAAACCAAAAGATAAAGCCAAAGCTGAAAATGCTGTCAAATTTTCTGAGAGCTGGATAATAGCTGCTTTAAGAAAACATACGTTTTTCAGTTTTGCAGAACTAAACAGAGCAATTGCCCAGAAACTGACCGAGCTGAACAATCGGACGTTTCAAAAGCTCGATACCACACGCCGTGAGATGTTCGAGAAAATAGACAAACCGGCCTTAAAACCCCTTCCGGTAGCTAAATATGAATATGCTGAATGGAAAAAAGCCAGGGTAAATATAGATTACCATATTGAATTTGACCGGCATTATTACAGTGTGCCCTATCAGCTGAGAAAAGAGCAGGTAGATGTCCGGTATACAAACAACACTGTAGAAATATTATTTAAAAATAAAAGGATAGCGAGTTATCCCCGGAGCTACAAAAAAGGCGGCTTTACAACATACCGGGAGCATATGCCGAAATCCCATCAGCAGTATCTTGAGTGGACACCGTCAAGGGTTATTAACTGGGCTGCTAAAAACGGTCCGCAGACCGGGCAGATTGTAGCAGGTATTATCAACAGCAGGCGACATCCTGAGCAGGGCTTTCGGGCCTGTATGGGCATTATGAGGTTAGGGAAACGATATACCCCCCAACGTCTTGAAAGTGCATGCGCCCGGGCAATATCCATCCAATCATATTCCTATAAAAGTGTGGAATCCATTTTAAAAAAAGGGCTGGATAAGCTTCCACTTCAATTGGAACAAACTGAAAAAGAACCCATAGATCATACCAATATAAGAGGAAAGCAATATTTTCAGGAACCGTTAACTATTTAAATAAAAAGGAGAAGATTGTGTTAAATGAACAAACACTTGAAAAACTTTATTCCATGAAGCTCAATGGAATGGCTAATGCGTTTAAAGATCAGATGATGCAGCCGGACATGAATGGTCTGTCTTTTGAAGAACGATTTGGTCTTCTGGTGGATCATCACTGGAGTTGGCGGGATGATCGACGACTTAAAACACTTCTAAGAAATGCAAAATTCAAAGACAATGCCTGTATTGAGGATATTGATTATAAAAGCCCTCGGGGCATTGATAAATCAGTAATCTTAAGCCTTGCAAACTGTAACTGGATAAAAAGCACACAAAATGTTACTATTACAGGCCCAACCGGAGCCGGCAAAACTTATCTTGCCTGTGCATTGGCAAACAGTGCATGCAGGAAAGGGTTTTCTTCATTGTATATGAGAGCCCCCCGATTGTTCCAGGACACTGCTGTTGCCAGGGCAGACGGCAGCTATCCAAAACTGATGAATAAAATAGCAAAGGCAAAAGTACTAATTGTTGATGATTTTTGCATTAGCCCTATAAAAGATGCTGAACGTAAAGATTTATTGGAAGTGATAGAAGACAGGCAAGGTCTTTGTTCAACAATAATATCTACGCAACTACCGGTAGAAAAATGGTTTGAAGCTATAGGCGACCCCACAATAGCAGATGCGGTTCTTGATCGCTTAATTCACAACGCGCATAAAATTAATTTAAAAGGAGAATCCATGCGGAAAATAAGATCTCCATTGACTAATAAAAACAAAACTGGGAAATAGAAAAAAACCAGCGTCGCTTCGCTCCGATCAGGTGGCCGATTAACTCCGGAATGGGTGGCCGGAATGGAGCGGAATAGGTGGCCGATTTGTTCCGGAACTAGTGGCCGATTTGAGCGGAATATCCACTATTCTAATTCCAACAAGATATCTGGATAATTGTTGAAATGTACTTATTAAACATAGGAGGAAATTAAAGATGGAATGGAAAAAAACATCATGTCCACTCTGTTTTCATAACTGTGGTTTGGAGTTACAGGTGGATAAAAGTACAATAACGAAAGTCAAAGCCGATAAAAATCATCCCCGGACAAAAGGGTATATTTGTCGAAAAGGGGCAAAGGTGGCACATTACCAAAACCATAAGGAACGTTTGACGCACCCCCTTAAGAAGGACGGTAGCCGATTTATTAAGGTGTCGTGGGAGCAGGCCGTTTCTGAAATTGGTGAAAAGTTGAAAGGCATTGTAAACACCTGCGGTCCCCGTTCCTATGCCTATATGGGCGGTGGTACTGTCGGCACACAAACCGAGATGGCTATCGGGCAAACTTTCCTTTATGCACTTGGCTCCCGTTATCATTATAGTCCCGCGGCACAGGAGTTTTCCGGGATGTTTTGGACCTGTGGGCGAGCTTACGGTCGGCAGGGCCACGAACCAAAACCCGATCTGGGTCGAGCCAAAAATCTTTTGGTGATCGGCTGGAACGGATATGTCAGCACAGGCGTTAACCGAGCTAAGTACTATATTGACGAATTTGCCAAGGATCAGGACAAGCAGCTGATTGTTGTTGACCCTTTTTTTAGTGAGACTGCTCAGCGGGCTAACCGGCACCTAAGGCTGCGAATCGGGACTTTGGCCCTGTTTCTCAAATCGATGATCGCCATTATTCTCAGTGAAGGATGGGAGAATAAAACCTATATTGATAACCATTGCACAGATTATGAATTGATCCTTCCAAAGTTCAAGGACTTTGATATACGTTCGGCGCTTGACGTATGTGCCTTGGATTATGACACGGTAAAAGATGTCGCCAAATTATACGCTACAGAGACGACAGCCCTGAAGACGGACCTTGGGCTATTGATGGACCGGCAAAGCACGATGAATTCTTACCTTGAAATGATACTTATGGCAATCTGCGGTCGCATAGGCATGCCGGGTGGAAATGTCTGGAAGGGAAACATTTTTCAGTTTCCTCATTCTGATGAGCGGGATGACAGCTCATGGCGGACCGTAGAAACCGATTTCCCCGAAATATGCGGCTTCTTTCCACCGAATGTGGCTCCGGAAGAAATCCTCAGCAATAAGGACGATCGAATACGGGCGATGCTGGTCAGCGGATCAAATCCCTTGCGTTCCTATGCCGATACGCATGCGTATGAGCGTGCATTTAAGAAACTGGATCTTTTGGTTACTATTGAGATTGCCATGAGCGAAACAGCACAGATGAGCGATTACGTGCTTCCGGCAAAGTCCAGTTTTGAAAAGTGGGATTTTGCTTCTTTAATCAATTCGTTTCCGGAAGTGCATTTCCAGCTGCGACACCCATGCTGTGAGTGGGTAGGCGAACCACTTGAAGAAGTGGAAATCTTTAACCGACTTGCCGAAGAAATGGGGATTCTACCCGAAATCCCTGATACTCTTTTTCAATACGCACAAGGAGAAAAAAGCGACTACCTTGCCGAGCTCATGCGTTTTGCCGGTACCAATAAGGATGTTGAGCCCTTGATACCGCTCATTGTCTCGAAGACCCTCGGGCAAAGCATGAACTCAGCCAACCTTTCGGTAGTATGGCTAATGTTGAACATATACGCTCAAAGCTTTCCCGGCGACGTTGCAAGAGCCGGCTACACCATGAGTCCGAAAATCGGGGATACTCTTTTCCAGAAGCTAATGAACCACCCCGAGGGAATCGTGATCGGCAAGCTGGATCCGGAGAATAATCTGGCGTTGATAGAAACGCCGGATAAGAAAATACA
The DNA here is from genome assembly GCA_018817425.1 of Pseudomonadota bacterium. Taxonomy (NCBI): domain Bacteria; kingdom Pseudomonadati; phylum Pseudomonadota; species Pseudomonadota bacterium. The sequence goes on along the minus strand of JAHITX010000078.1, from coordinate 2,172 downwards.
TCTCTACATTGAAGAGATGGACAATTGGTTACAGGAAATCGAACCGGAGGCGGAGCAAAAGATGCTTAATAATGAAGAGTTCCCAATGGTTCTTATGGCGGGAAGACATTTTCAGTACACTGCCAACACGATTATGCGCAATCCGGCCTGGAATAACCACAAACCGGTTTGTAACCTGCTCATCAGCAAAGATGATGCCAAGGTCTTGGGCATCGTCAATGGTGATCTGGTATCAATAGCAACTGAAGCTTCTATGCTGACGGTACCTGCTGAAATATCTGATATTGCCTCACCGGGCGCTGTTATCCTGCCACACGGATTCGGATTGGTGTTTGAAGGCCGAACATATGGTGTGAATGTGAACCAGCTCACATCTTCAAAGCACCGGGACCGGCTGGCGGGCACTCCTCTGCATCGGTATGTGCCGTGTCGTGTATCTAAAGCCTAACCAATTGTTTTTTAATAATTTCTATTGACATTGCCGCCGGTTTCGGTTTCTGCGAAATAGCAATTATAAAGGTAATCGGTGTCACATCTTGAGTGCGGCCGGGCAAGGTCGTAAAATCCAGCGGGTGAGACGCCCGCCCCGGAAGGTTGGCCAACCACCGGGTAGCGAGTCCTTGGAGGTTCCATGGTAACATGGCGCTTTAAGCGTAGGACAGCGAGCAGGCAGGCCGTAAACCGAAAGGCTGAAGGGATTGAGCCCCGTAAGTGACTCGATGGGAAGGACGACAGTGTTCAAGAACTGGAAGTCAACACAGATGTTACCGCTAAAGGCAAGGCAATGTCTGCTTCTCCGGGGTCTGAGACCATGGCATGTTTGACATCAGGATTTTGCGGTAACCCGGGAGGCCCTGTGCCGCTTTCGAGCAATCGAGAGTATGCCGGACAACTGAAGAGGGAGGAAGGCAAATGAGGCACAGGGAGTCGGATAGTCTCATAGTACCTGTGAAGGCGGGTAATGCTGCTGGAGGGAAGGAGGCTACACATGGGAGCGCGGCGTGAGGCAACACCGACCGTTCACGGAAGCGGAGAACCGGTGACAACGAAATTGCGTCGCATAGCGGAGAAGGCCCGTAAGTAACCGGCTTCTCCGTGAATTGACCATGTGAGGAGCCGTGTGCGTAAATAGCGCAAGCACGGTTCTGAGAGGGGCCGGTGCCAACGGTGAAAGCTATACGAAAACGGTAGGCACGTAGTAGCCGCGTGCGGCAAGGCGTCATTAAAAGACTATCCGTGAACGTGTTGTTTTCATTGGAGAAGCCGGTCTACTCGACACAGTGAATAATTACTTAACTTGATAGATATATTGTATATCAACGAAACAAAAGCCTACATCATCCCCAGTTCTTTAACTACTCCCAATAAACTTACACCTACTGGAAAACTTTATATACTCCTTGCCATCTTTTTTAAATGCAATGTATTTTTATCCATTTTTTTCCAAAATAACCAAATACACTTTCTGAAGCGGAAATGAAGACAAATCGTGAACAGGTACAAACGATTCCATCCGATTTGAATATTATCTTGATTTTATTTCAAACTTCTTTGGCTATCTGACCAAATGAAGTTGATTCCCAGGGTAACCGGATTTATAAATTAACCTGCCAGGACTTTCATGAGATAATCATTATCCCAACCAGCTCTGAGTCGTTTTTATTTTATGTTCTTTTTCGGTGTTGCTTCTTTTTTAATCATATTCAAGGCAATATGCCTGAGCACGGCAAAGTTTTCCGGCGCATTTCCCGTTCTGATTCTGCTCTATATCTGATGTTGTCCAATATCGCCGTATCTCAATTTTAGCATATCCGCCATCACCGCTCTCATAGTAGTCGCATCCCGAATCCTTGAAATCCCCGGAAAGCAGCTTCTGGAAATACAACTTTATGTCATCATGAGACCAGAGTAAAATCTTGACGGGCTGTTGCCCAAACCGTGTTTTTACAATATTTGAATGAATTTGCAGAGTTATATATGATCTAACAAGTTGTAATTATTATGTCCTATATTTAATTTGGGAAAGAACCTAGTCGAGTAGATTAGTTTCTTCTGATGCTACAGGTCGATGTTTGTGTTCTCCGTTTCCGCCTGGTTTCCCGGCGGTGCCACAATATTTCAACCATACATCAGTTGGCGCTAACCCCTCTCAGAACCGTGCTTGCGCTATTT